>NZ_JAUBPO010000004.1:0-104139 GCF_036700785.1 Microcoleus sp. S28C3
TTTTTTATGTATGACTGTACTTTAAGCCTTGGATAGCTTTCCTCGCCACTCACCCCAAAAAACTGTCCGGACTGTTGTAATTAGTTATTTGTTACCAATTACCAATGACTAATGACTACTGACTAATGACTAATGACTCTTTTTAAGCTCTTAGCTGAACAGGCATCACCAAGAATGTAGCATTGACTCCGCCCAAAGGCTGGAAAATTACGGGGGCCAAAGCACCGTTTAATTGCAGTTGAATTTCTGGGGATTGAGCCGTTTTTAAGATATCAACTAAGTATTTCACGTTGAAAGCAATATCTATGCTGTCTCCTGAAATCTGGGCCGGCATTGACTCTTTGCCGGAGCCGACATCTTTAGCATCTACCGACAAAGTGATTTCCTGATTCTCCTCGTCGATGCTGCATTTGAGAATATTATTTTTTTGGTCTGCAAACACGGCAATTCTTTCTACTGCTGCTAAGAGCGATCGCCTTTCTAAGGTAATTTGCCGCTCAAAGGAAGGCGGAATCAACTGCCTGTATGCGGGATATTGCCCTTCCAAGGTACGAGTTGTCAGCCGCTGGTCTGCCCATTCAAACACTACTTGACCGTGTTCAAAATGCAGGGTGACAGGTTCAGTCCACTGCCGCATCACCAGCATTCTTTCTACTTCGCGCAATGCTTTAGCGGGGACTGTCACCTCAAATTCTTCTTGGGTTTCTTCGCCTTCAGCTTTTTCATTGGCAGTTTGAACTACTGCCAATCTGTGGCCGTCTGTAGCTGCAAATTCCAAGCAATCTTGCAATACCTTTAAATGCACGCCTGCAAGTACCTGTTTTGCCTCGTCGGGGCTAGTAGCAAATAAAGTTCCTTTGAGTCCTTCTATCAAGGCTTCCGGCGGCAATTTGAGGATTGTTCCTGCTTCTATTGCGGGCAATTCTGGGAATTCTTCCGGGCCCATGCCTCTAACTTGGTAGCTGCCAGAACTGCAAGTGAGATATGCTACGGTGTCCCCCGCTTCGTCTTCTAAAGTAATCTCTCCATCTGGGAGTCTCGAAACAATATCGTTAAGTAATTTAGCGGGTATTGTAAAACTTCCGCCGCCAGTTACTTCTGCTGCGAAGCTGGTACGAATGCCCAAACTGAGATCGAAAGCTGTCAAGCTAACCCGCTGATTTTCCTCATCCGCTACTAAGAGCACGTTGGCGAGTACCGGATGTGTCGGGCGGGAGGGAACGGCCCGACTCACCAACGAGAGGTTGGCGTTGAGGTCACTTTGGGTGCAAACCAATTTCATGGTAGGAAGGTTAATTAACCGGATTTGAAACAGAAACAAATCGTATCACAGAAAGCCGGCGGGTCAGTTTTTCTGTGTGTAGGGCTTAAGCATGGGGCTAGAAACCGGGTTTCTAAGCAAAATTTTGCCTGTAAAAACGAGAAATCTTCGTAGAAACCGGGTTTCTGAGGTCAGCGCGCGTCGCGAACTATTTGTGTAGGGTGTGCAGAGATTGCCTGTTTTTTTTATTTATTGAATTATTTTTGTGTCGATCGCCCTGTGGAAACTGTGGAAAAAAAAGCTAACGGCTGGCTGGGCGTAACTTGTAGGTAATAAATACCTGTGGAAAACTTGTGGAAAAGCTGTCGAGGTCGATCGCCCATTTTTGTGCAAAAACTGTTTCGGGCGATCGAGTAAAGTTTTCCACAAACGGAGGGCAACTTTTCCACAGGTTTTTCCACAGGCAAGCTGCTACGCATAGAGATTTTCTGTTATCGGAGAGTTACCCCTTAGATGATGGGGATCTTGAAATCGCTGCATAGAGTCATTGGTGTGACAACTGACAACTGACAACTGACTAATGACTTCTTCTCAAGTTTTGCGGCTGACAACATTAATTCGATCGCTCAACTGACGCAAAGTTTGGGCCAAATTCGGGTCAGTGTTCCGCAACTGAGCAATTTTGTCACAACTGTAAAGCACAGTCGTGTGATCTTTGCCACCGAACACTTCGCCAACTTTCGGCAAACTCAAACCAGTATGCTGCCGAATTAAATACATCCCTATTTGACGGGCGAGACTAATTTCTCGCCTGCGGGAAATACCTTTCAAATCTTCAACAGAAACATCAAACGCCTCGGCCACAACTGCAATTACTGCATCTGGCGTCGCCTCTACGCTTTCAGTTTGCGGGTTCAAAACCGGGGTGATATTCTCCACAGTCATCGGCAAACCGGTAATTGAAAGATATGCTACCGCCCGAATCAAAGCACCTTCTAATTCCCGAACGTTGGAAGTGTAACTAGAAGCAATGTATTCAATGACATCTCGCGGCAGCCGCATATTTTCATACTCGGCTTTTTTCTGCAAAATGGCCATCCGAGTTTCCAAGTCTGGCAATTGAATGTCGGCAATTAATCCCATCGAAAATCGGGAACACAAACGCTCTTGCAGGCGGGGGATTTGCTGCGGCGGACGGTCAGAAGCTAAAACTACTTGATTTCCGGATTCGTGCAAAGTATTAAAAGTGTGAAAAAATTCTTCTTGAGTGTATTCTTTGCCTTCAAGAAATTGGATGTCATCTATTAATAAAACATCGGCTGCTCGATAATGATCGCGGAAAGTTTGCATACTATCTTTCCTAATTGCGGCGATTAAATCGTTAGTAAATTTCTCAGTAGAAACGTAAAAAATCTTGGCGTTGGGGTCAATTTCCAAGCGATAATGACCGATCGCCTGCATCAAATGAGTTTTGCCCAAACCGACGCCACCGCACAAAAATAGGGGATTGAATTCTCGGCCCGGAGACTCGGCTACCGCGAGGGAAGCCGCGTGAGCCATGCGGTTGTTGGAACCGACGACAAAGCGGGAAAATAGGTATTTGGGGTTTAAATTGGCGGGTTTGGGGGGGTGAAGCGAGTGGCTTTCGGGGACATCGGCGGCGATGGGGGACGGCCAAATCATGGCGGAGTCGCTGCTGCCGCCTGTTTCGTTTCCTCCGGCAATTGTCAAGTAAATGTCTACGGGATAGCCGAGAATTTCGTAGACTGCATCGGCAATGGTTTTGACGTAATATTTTTGCAACCAATTGCGAGCAAAGGGGTTGGGGGCGCTGACGATCAAACAGTTATTTTCGAGTTGTTCGGCCCTGGCAGTTTTGATCCACGTCTCAAAGCTAGGTCTGCTCAGTTGTACCTGGAGACGTTCAAGTATCTGATTCCACAGACTTTCGAGGGGAATGTCCACTGCTCACCTCTGCCGATCGGCATTCAAGATATTAATTCTACAGTCTAGAGAGTTTAGTCCTCAGATGCTAAAGTTTAAGGGAGTCTGCCGATCGCCCACAAATTTGGCGGCTCTGCAGTCCAAACCAGGTATCGGGGAGCTGCTCAGCAAATATTTAGATTTGGCAGGAAAGCCTTAAAACATGGCCATGAAGAGTTCTACTGGCAAATTTTGGAAGCAACCGGCAATTTACATATTGCTGCTGGTAACGGGAGCCGGGGCCGCCATGTTGGGCGATCGTCTGACGGTTTCTCAATTTCGTGGAAATTCTGGCGATTCGGGACAAAAGGCGCTGGAACCGAAATTGCAACTGCCTCCTAATACAAAGGATCGAGTTAGCAAAGTCTTGCCGCCGGCTTCGTTGTCGGGCGACGCGGCTAATGTGAATTTTATTGTGGCTGCGGTGGCAAAAGTTGGCCCGGCAGTGGTTCGGATCGATGCTTCGCGCCGGGTGAAACCGGGAAATAGAGGGCTGTCGCCGGAAGATTTTTTTGGCATAGAACCGAATTCGGGCGGCAGGGGCGGGATCGAACGGGGCACTGGTTCGGGTTTTGTCATTGGTGCCGACGGCGTGATTCTCACTAACGCTCACGTTGTAGAGGGAGCCGATACGGTAAATGTAACTCTCAAGGACGGCCGCAGCTTTCAGGGGCGGGTGTTGGGGGCGGATAAGGTGACGGATGTGGCTGTGGTGAAGATTGAGGCGAATAATCTGCCTGTGGTGCCGATCGGCAATTCGGATAAGCTGTTGTCTGGGGAATGGGCGATCGCGATCGGCAATCCTTTGGGTTTGGACAATTCCGTGACTGCGGGGATTATTAGCGCTACGGGGCGATCGAGCTCTGATGTGGGCGTGCCCGACAAGCGGATCGGTTTTATTCAAACAGACGCTGCAATTAATCCGGGGAATTCCGGCGGCCCGCTGCTGAATGCTTCGGGCCAAGTTATTGGCATGAATACGGCGATTATTCAAGGTGCTCAAGGATTGGGGTTTGCGATTCCCATTCAGGCGGCCCAACAGGTGGCGAAGGAACTGATTACGACGGGGAAAGTCGAACACGCTTATTTAGGCATTGAAATGGCGACGCTGAATCCAGAGGTTAAGCAGCAAATTAACAGCAATGCTAACAGCAGTCTGCGAGTTGCAGTCGATCGGGGTGTGGCTATTGTTAGCGTTGTTCCTAATTCTCCCGCAGCAGCAGCCGGTTTGCGCGCTGGAGATGTGATTCAAAAAATTAATAATCAGCCGATTATTCAGTCGGAAGCTGTTCAGGATTTCGTGCAAAATGCTAAGGTTGGCGGTCTGTTGCAAATGGAAATCAACCGCAACGGGCAAATAGTTAAATTGACTGTTAAACCGGGGAGTTTACCGGTTCAAAAAGTTGGATAAGAAGGAAGAAGGAAGAAGGAAGAAGGAAGAAGGAAGAAGGAAGAAGGAAGAAGGAAGAAGGAAGAAGGAAGAAGGAAGAAAAAAATGGTTATTTTTCAGTAGTTAACCACTAACAAATAACCACTAGCCAATAACGACTAACCAATAACTATGGCAGAAATATTACAAATCTCACAATTAGGAAATCCTGTGCTGCGCCGCCCGTCGCAAGTTGTCGAGAATATTCAGGACGATCGCATTCAGCAGTTGATTGACAGCTTAATCAGTACAGTACAGCAGGCAAACGGAGTGGGGATTGCCGCCCCTCAAGTGGCTCAGTCCGATCGCCTGTTCATCGTCGCATCCCGCCCCAACCTGCGGTATCCCCAAGCACCCAACATGGAACCCACAGCGATGATTAATCCCCGGATTGTGGCTGCATCAACAGAGACAGTCAAAGACTGGGAAGGCTGTTTGAGCATTCCGGGGATTCGGGGATGGGTGCCGAGAAGTAGGGCGATCGAGATAGAATACACCAGTAGAGACGGCAAACTCCACCGACAAGAATTGACAGACTTTGTGGCCCGAATTTTTCAACACGAACACGACCATTTAGATGGAATCGTGTTTTTAGACAGAGTGGAAAATACCCACGAACTGATGACTGAAGATGAGTACCAAAAGCAATTTGTCAACCTGCTGTAGCCGCAAGCATTCAGGGTACAAAGCCCCCGGATTCATTCGCAGGGTCAATTCTTCAATTATCCAATCTAAAATCTCAAATCTCAAATCTCAAATCGATAGATGAGTACCAGCAGCAATTTGTCAAGCTACTTTAACTAAAAGCATCCAGCGTACAAGCCCCCGGATTCATCCGCAGGGTCAATTCTTCAATTATCCAATCTAAAATCCAAAATCTCAAATCTCAAATCGATTGACCGAAAACGAGTATCAGCAGCAATTTGTCAAGCTGCTCTGACAGTTTGTATAATTGTTATCAGTAATATTACAGATTTTGCACGCAGGAGGGCGAATGTCTATCAATTTGGAAAAAGGCGGGAGAATCAATCTATCTAAAGAAGCACCCGGGTTGAAAAATGCCGGGATTGGTTTGGGATGGGATATCAACGCTACAGACACGGGCGCAGCGTTTGACTTAGATGCTTCCGTGTTTATGTTGGGGGCTACTGGCAAAATTCCCGGCGAAAAATACTTTGTTTTCTACAACAACAAGGAGTCGCCGGACACTGCTGTAATACATCTGGGAGATAGCAGAACCGGAGAAGGAGTTGGCGATGATGAAACCGTTACAGTCGATTTAGCCAAAGTCGATCCGGCGGTGCAAGAAATTGTGTTTGTGGTAACAATCGACCAAGCAGAATCGAGAAGGCAAAACTTCGGTCAAGTGCGGAATGCTTTTATCAGGATTTACGATACCACTACTAACACAGAAGTCATGAAGTACGATTTGGATGAGGATTTTTCTCGGGAAACTGCGATCGAATTTGGCAGACTCTACAAAAAAGACGGCGAGTGGAGGTTCCAAGCTGTAGGACAAGGCTACAATTCTGGCTTGCAAAGCTTTGTAGACAAGTATGCCGGATAAAAGGTCGATCGCTCCCAGCTAATTAAATCGAGGGGAAATTCGGAAGCAGGAATGTTTCCCTCGATTTTAAACAATCAGACTCATGAGGTGATAAACCAGATGGGAATTCAATTAAAGAAGGGCGAAAGATTTAATCTTTCTAAAACATCTCCAAGTTTAACAAAAGTTGCGATCGCCCTAGGTTGGGAAATAGCAACTGAACTAAATTTATCGAACTCAAACCAGCAAAGCTGCGATATCGATGCCTCGGTTTTTGCGTTAGGTGCGGACGGCAAGATTCCCGATGAAAGATACTTTGTATTTTACAATAACTCGCAGTCGCCGGACGGATCGATCGCCCATTCGGGAGATAATCAAACTGGTCAAACTCAAGGGGATGACGAGACAATTGATGTAGACTTAGAAAAGGTAACGGCTGCTGTTGAGGAAATGGTTTTTGTGGTCACGATTCACGACGCACAAGCTAAACATCAAAATTTTAGCCAAATCAGAAATGCTTTTATCAGATTGTACGATCGAACAACCGGCAGCGAATTAGCGCGGTACGATTTAACAGAGGCTTTTTCTGAAGAAACCGCGATCGAGTTTGGGCGGCTGTATAAAAAAGATGGAAACTGGAGATTTCAAGAAGCCGGACAGGGATACAAAGCAGGATTGCAGAGTTTTGTTGACAAATATCATTCGGAAATCAAAAACTCAAAAAATTCCGGAGAAATGCCACAAATAAAGCAAGTCACCCTGCCTAAAATAGAGAGGAATGAAGCCAGCAAAAAAACTCCAAAAGCTAGAGCAATCAAACTCGAAAAAACAGGCGATTCGCACAAAATAAACCTCAGTAAATTAGGGAGTTCGGAGTTGCTGGTAGTTCATGCCAATCTCGACTGGGAAGAACTAGAAAATAGGAGTGAATTTTGGGGAAAACAGCAGGGAGGAAATGGCACTCCAGATCTCGATCTTGGTTGTATGTACGAGATGGCTAACGGCGAAAAAGGAGTAATTCAAGCATTAGGAAAAAACTTCGGCTCAAAAACGTCTTCACCATACATTTTTCTCGATCAAGATGACCGCACCGGTGCAACAGAGGGAGAAAATATGTATATTCTTAGACCGGATTTGATTAAACGGGTGCTGTTTTTTGGTTTCATCTACTCAGGGGTTGGCGATTTTGAAACTGTGCGGGGACGAATGTTCTTCAAAATTAGCAACGGCGAAGAAGTACATATCGAACTCGACAACCCAAATAGAAATAGAAGTTTTTGTGGGGCGGCAATGATTCAGAATACAGGTTCCCAGATTGTAATTGTCAAAAAGGAAAGATACTTTAAGGGGCATGAAGAAGCCGATCGCTACTACGGATTTGGATTTAATTGGCATAGAGGTACTAAGTAGAGGTGGCAGTCGAGGAGAACTCATGGTGTTAAATAAAATGCTAGATTGGGAGTAAGCTTTGATCTCGAACGTCAACCTTAGAAAATCACAAAACTATGGCTATCAACTTGACAAAAGGACAATCGATCGTTCTCAGCAAAAGCGAATACGACTTGTCCAGACTAACAATGGCTTTGGGCTGGGATGTTGCACAAGCTAAAAAAGGTCTTTTCGGCAGAAGCAGCGGTGCCAATTTTGACTTAGATTCCTACGCTCTGCTGCTGGGAGAAAATGGCAAAATAAAGAACTACAAAGAGGATGTAATTTATTACTCTCATTTGGAGTCCAAGGACAAAACAGTTGTTCACTCAGGCGACAATCTCACCGGGGCGGGAGACGGAGACGACGAACAAATATTGGTGAAATTGAGCTCTTTGCCAGCACAATATCACAAAATTATTTTGGGAGTTAATATTTACGATGGGAAAGAGAGAAAACAGCATTTTGGTCTGGTAGAAAATGCTTTCGTAAGAGCTGTAGATGCCGCCGGGAAAGAAATAGCTCGCTATCGCTTGTCAAATGACCCATCTTATGAAGGAAAATTAAATATGTTGATGGGAGAAGTCTATCGAGAAGGCGGCGAGTGGAAGTTTAAGGCTTTGGGAAATCCTTTGGCTGAAGATTTGAACGGTGTTGTCGGTTCATTTATGCGGTGATATCAAAAATGTTTTTTTAACCGCAGATAAAGGCAGATAAACGCAGATGAAATTGCATCTGCGTTTATCTGTATTAATCCGCTGATATCTGCGGTTAAAAAATCCCCATGTACTTATTAGACCTCAGCAAAAAAGCTACTCCATTCAATCTTTGATCGGCCGCATTGTCGGGAACATCACCGCATCTCGGATGCTTTGGGTATTAGTTAAAAGCATCACCAATCTGTCTACGCCGATACCCATTCCCGCACAATTAGGCATTCCCAAAGATAGCGCTTGAATAAAGTCTTCATCCATTGGATGCGCTTCGTCATCGCCGGCATTTTTCTGCGCCAACTGTTCCTCAAACCGCTTTCTTTGCTCTTTCGGATCGTTCAATTCTGAGAATCCGTTCGAGTATTCTGTACCGTTGATAAAGAGCTCGAAACGTTCTACAAATCCCGGCTTGCTGCGATGTCCTTTTGCTAAAGGACTGACTTCGACGGGATAGTCGATGATGAATGTAGGTTGAATTAGTTTGGGAACAACTAATTTGTCAAAAACCGCAAACAGCACGTAGCCTAAACTCTGTTGTTCTAACTTAGACAGGTGCAATTCTAGCTTGGTTGCAGAGGCGATCGCACTTTCCAAGTCCAAACTGTCAAAATCCAGCCCAAACTCGTCTCTGACAGCTTCTACCATCGTTTTCACTTGCCAGTGTTTGCCCTTGAAACCGGGATACTTTTCGCTGTAGTCGAACTTGCGTTCTAAACTAATCGTTTCCCCCTGATTTTCAATTTCTTTGACATCCCCAAATACCGCGGCCGCTGCGAAACATATCACGTCTTCGACAACTGTTAAAATGTCGAAAACATCAGCATAAGCTTGATAAACTTCTAAAGAGGTAAATTCGGGATTGTGGGTGCTATCAATTCCCTCATTTCTAAAGGCTTTTCCTAGTTCAAACACTCGCTCGAAACCGCCGCAAATTGCTCTTTTCAAGAACAGTTCGGGAGCCACTCGCAAATACAAATCCACTTCCAAAGCATTGTGGTGAGTGATGAATGGCTTAGCAGCAGCACCGCCGTAAATAGCTTGCAGTGTCGGCGTTTCTATTTCGTAAAAATCGGCTTCCCAGAGATAGGAACGGATGCTTTGAACGATGCGGCTGCGGAGCATAAAACGGTTGAGCGCATCTTGGTTGCTTGCCAAATCCATTTCGCGGTGACGGCGGCAAACTTCGGGGTCGTTAATTCCGTAATAAGAATCGGGAAATTGAATGGTAGCTTTTGATAAAAGCTTTAATTCCCTCACTAAAATAGAAAGTTCTCCCCTGGGGGTGCGGCAGCCGATACCTTCGACGCCGACAAAATCGCCGACATCGAGCAATTTTTTAATTTGTTCAAAGCTCAAACCGACTTCGCCTGTGACGATTGCTTTCTCGATTTTGAGTTGAATTTTGTCTGTGGCGTCTTTTAAATCGATGAAACCAATTTTGCCGCTGTCTCGCTTGGAAGTGATGCGGCCGGCTAATCGCAGGGAAATTTCTTCGGGGTCACTTTCTCCGTTTGCGAGTTCTTTTCCCGGCTGACTAAATATTTCGCGAACTTGCTTGGCTGTGTACGATCGCGCGTAAGATTCACTGGGATACGGTTCTATGCCTTGCGATCGCAGTTCGTCTACTTTTTGACTGCGGACTTCGGCTTCACTGAGAGTCATTAGTTATTGCCTGATTAAAATTACAAATATCTGACATCTTGCACTATTCTGGCGCTCGTGCGATCGGGCGTTGCTTTGAGCAACACCTCACAAGAAAATTCACTCTTTGTGGAACAGGCATCTTGGCTGTTCGTGACAAAGCTGCAAGATGTCAGAAACACCAAACTCTATCATAACTGGGCGGCTTTGAGAGCCAATTTGCCAAATAATTAAGTTACACCCTATCGTAGCCGGATCGCAGAGATCCGCACTCGCCCCAGAAATATCTCCGATCGCAATTTACGATCGACTGCACAAAGCGACCGAAACATTAAAAAATTAAGTTGTCTGTCGATCGCAACTGGTGAGATGATATGTAGTGCAGCCTCACGGCAGTTCCACAGAAACTGAACAGCAGAAACGCGAGCGATCGAACTCGGCTGATCGCACCTCTGTCAGAATCGACCACACACACTCTCTCTTAACATATAAAAACCAGAATTATGGCTGTTGCAACTCAATCACTCGAAGAACTCTGCATCAACTCTATCCGCTTTTTGGCCATCGATGCGGTAGAAAAAGCAAAATCAGGACACCCGGGACTGCCGATGGGCGCTGCCCCTATGGCCTTCGTGCTGTGGGATCGGTTCATGCGGTTCAACCCCAAAAACCCCAAGTGGTTTAATCGCGATCGTTTCGTCCTCTCCGCCGGCCACGGCTGTATGCTACAGTACGCTCTCCTGTACTTGACCGGCTACGATAGCGTCACCCTCGACGACATCAAGCAATTTCGCCAGTGGGAATCCAGAACCCCCGGACACCCCGAAAACTTCATGACCGAAGGCGTAGAAGTTACCACCGGCCCCTTGGGACAAGGAATTGCTAATGCCGTCGGTTTGGCAATGGCAGAAGCTCACCTCGCTGCTAAGTATAACAAGCCAGACCACACAATTGTTGACCACTACACCTATGTCATCATGGGTGACGGCTGCCACATGGAAGGCGTTTCTGGCGAAGCTTGTTCTTTGGCCGGACACCTCGGACTCGGCAAATTAATTGCCTTGTACGATGACAATCACATTTCTATTGAAGGCGACACCAGCTTGGCCTTTACTGAAGATGTCGGCAAGCGTTTTGAAGCTTACAATTGGCACGTTATTACAGTAGACAATACCGCTCTAGACGAAGATACTAACCTAGAAGCAGTTCACAAAGCTATTGAAGAAGCCAAAAAAGTCACGGACAAACCGTCCATGATTAAAGTCCGCACCATCATTGGTTACGGTTCTCCCAACAAGCGCAATTCTTACAGCGCTCACGGTGCTGCTTTGGGTGGCGATGAAGTGAAAGCAACTCGCGATTTCTTGAAGTGGGACCACGCACCGTTTGAGATTCCTGATGATGCTTTGTCACACTTCCGCAAAGCAGTCGAACGTGGCGCTCAATCTGAGCAAGAATGGCAGAAAGCTTTTGATGCTTATAAAGCAGCATATCCTGCAGAAGCAGCAGAATACGAGCGCACGGTTGCTGGCAAACTTCCCGAAGGTTGGGATCAAGTTTTGCCGACATACAAGCCGGAAGATAAGGCAGATTCGACTCGGAATCATTCTGGAAAATGTTTGAATGCTTTGGCAGGTGTCTTACCTGAATTGATCGGCGGTTCCGCTGACTTGGCATCTTCTAACATGACTTTGCTCAAGGGTGAAAAAGACTTCCAAAAAGGTCAATACGAAGGACGTAACCTGCGCTTTGGTGTGCGGGAACACGGCATGGGTGCGATCGCCAACGGTATGGTCCTCCACGGCGGTTTAATTCCTTACTGCGCAACGTTCTTGGTGTTTGCTGACTATATGCGGGGAGCAATTCGCCTCTCTGCACTCTCGGAAGCTGGAGTTATTTATGTAATGACTCACGACTCCGTAGCCTTGGGCGAAGATGGCCCGACTCACCAACCAGTTGAAACTTTAGCTTCTCTGCGCGTAATTCCCGATTTGTTGGTAATGCGCCCTGCGGATGGTAATGAAACATCCGGCGCTTACAAAGTGGCAGTTGAAAGCCGCACCCGCCCAACTTTAATGGCTCTGTCGCGCCAAAACTTGCCTAACTTGGCTGGAAGTTCGATCGAAGGAACGGCCAAAGGCGCTTACATTTTGTCTGACGACGGCGGCAGTCCCGACATCATTTTAATCGGCACCGGCGGCGAAACATACCTCTGCGTTGATGCCGCTGAAAAATTGCGCGCCGCAGGCAATAAAGTGCGGGTAGTTTCGATGCCTTGCTGGGAATTGTTCGACTTACAAGATGCCGCTTACCGCGAATCTGTACTGCCAAAAGCTGTTACTAAACGCTTGGCAGTTGAAGCGGCTGCTAGCTTCGGCTGGGGACGTTATTTGGGCTCCGAAGGCGACAGCATCAGCATCGACCGATTCGGCGCTTCTGCACCGGGCCCCGTTGCTTTAGAAAAGTTTGGCTACACCGTTGAGAATGTAGTAGCTAAGGCTCAGGCGCTGTTGGGTTAATAGCACCAGCATAATTTTGGTGGGGCGGGCTTCTGGCTCGCCCCATTTTTTATAAAATTAAACCGGTTTAAAAAAGAATGCAACAGTAGACAAGCTCCAAATCCATACAAAATCAGTCATTCCCATTTATTTAATCTAAAATCTCAAATCTAAAATGGTATTAGTCCTAGACGCACGCTTTCTGAGGAAACCCGGTTTTGCCAACGAGGTATCTACGAAGAAACCTGGTTTGTAGCCCCCCGTGCGTCCAGCACTGTATATTTCAGAAATTTGAGATAAGTTATAAGTTATTGGGTTAAATTTCCCATTACCACTTCCACATTCCCAATTCTATTTATGATTTGGAACATTTTAAATAAGCTGTTATTCACCGGAAATTATATTCCTCACGGCCACTGTTACCTTTGGCAGCGAGAGTTAGTCGCGCTCCACATAGTGTCAGACTTTATAATTGCCCTGGCTTACTATTCAATACCGCTATCGCTAATTTATATTATCACTCAGGGAAAAGACTTGCCCTTTCGCAACGTCTTTTGGCTGTTCGCAGCCTTTATTATCTCCTGTGGCACTACTCATCTAATGGAAATTTGGACGCTTTGGCATCCTGTTTATTGGGTTTCTGGCAGTCTGAAAATTATTACCGCCGCGATTTCTGCTTACACAGCTTTTTCATTAATTCCTTTAGTTCCCCAAGCATTAACTCTCGTCACTCCAACTCAGTTAGAGATGCTCGCTCGAATACTGCAAAAAGAAATCATTGAACGCCGAAAAACAGAAGCTTGCTATCAAACTTTAACTGAAGCTTCGCCGGTAGGAATATTTTATGCAAACGCTTTAGGAGACTGCTTGTATGTCAACGAGCGCTGGTGTCAAATTTCGGGAATAGCCTGCGATGAAGCTTTGGGTAAAGGGTGGTTGCAAGCCATTCATCCAGAGGACCGCCAGCGGGTTTTTGCTGAATGGTATAGCGCCGCGCAGGAGAAATTGCCGTTTAAATGTGAGTACCGCTTTCAAGGCATTAATCACGCTAAAATCAGTTGGGTATTCGGTCAAGCAGTCGGTATAATCGGAGAAAATGGGGAGGTTAAAAGTTATGTTGGTACTATTACTGATATTACAGAACGCAAGCAGGTAGAAGCAGAAAATCGACTGCTCCATGAAACTCTGGAACATCGAGTTGCTGAGCGCATTGCTCAAATCGAAATTTCTCACCACTCATTGCCAGAAGAAATAGCCTACCGACAAAGAATTGCGATTACTTTGTTGGAATTGACGCAACTGCAAAATGCAATTCTTAACAGCGCTCACTACACAATTATTTCTACAGAGCCCGACGGTACAATTAAAACATTTAATCGCGCAGCACAGAAACTTTTAGGCTATTCCCCCGAAGAAGTGGTGGGGAAAGTCACGCTAGCAATAATTCACGATCCTGTGGAGCTCGGTAAAAGAGCTGAAATTCTTTCTCAAGAATTGGGAGTAAAAATAGAGCCGGGAATGGAAGTTTTGGTTGCTTTGCCGCGCCGGGGAATAGCTGACGAAAATGAATGGACTTACATTCGCAAAGATGGTTCGCGGTTTCCGGTGCAATTGTCGGTGACTGCCTTATTTAATCCTGAAGGAAATATCACTGGTTTTTTGGGTATCGCTCAGGATATTAGCGATCGCAAACAAGCTGAAAAAGAGCTGCGCGACCTCACCAATGCCATGCAAAATACTGTGGAAGGCATTTCACGGCTAGATATTGAGGGACGCTACGTGAATGTTAACCGAGCTTACGCTCATAGATGCGGTTACGAACCAGAAGAAATGCTCGGCATGAGATGGCAGCTCACCGTACATCCGGGCGATGTTGAGATGATGCTCTCAGCTTATCAGGAAATGGTAATTTCTGGTAAAGTAGAAGTTGAAACTAGAGGTGTGCGGAAAAATGGCTCGTTTTTTTACAAACAAGTAACAATGGTAAAAGCTTGCGACGAACAAGGGATATTTAACGGCAACCACTGTTTTATGAAAGATATCACCGAGCGCAAACTAACGGAAAGAGCGTTGCAGGAAAGCGAATTTAAGTACAGACAAATAGTTGAATTAGCAGAAGAAGGTATTTGGGTAATTGACAGCAATTCCCTCACTACTTACGTGAACCACGCAATGGCGCGAATGCTCGGCTATACTGAATTAGAAATGTTCGGGCGGTCGCTTTTTGATTTCATGGACGAACAGGAAAAACCACAAGCTATTGGTAATGTCGAGCGGCGCAAGCAAGGTATTGGTGAACAACACGAATTTAAATTCAAAAGCAAGGACGGCAAAGATATTTGGACTGATATGTCTACCAGTCCAGTCATGGACTCCCAGGGTAATCTGCTGTCTTGTTGCGCCTTGGTTTACAACATTACAAGCCGCAAAGAAGCCGAGCAGCAAATGCTGCAACTTACAGAAGATTTGAAGCGTTCCAACGAGGAATTAGAACAATTTGCTTATGTGGCTTCCCACGATTTGCAAGAACCGCTCCGAGCCGTTACCAGTTACACTCAATTGCTGGCCCAGCGCTATCAAGGAAATTTGGACGATCGCGCAAATAAATATATTAATTATATTGTCGATGGCGCTACCAGAATGCAACAGTTAATTAACGATTTGTTGGCGTATTCGCGCCTGGGAACGAGCGGTCAGGAGTTTGAGGAGGCGGACTGCAACGCTGCTGTGAAGCAAAGTTTGTCTAATTTGCAAATTGCGATCGCGGAAAAGAAAGCGGTCATCACTTGGGACGCGATGCCAACCGTGATGGCGGATGAATTTCAACTGGTGCAATTATTCCAAAATTTGATCGCTAACGGTATCAAATTTTGCCGCCAAGATACCCCGTTGATTCATATCGCTGCTGGTAGGCAAGAGAGCGAATGGCTGTTTAGCGTCCGCGATAACGGCATTGGCATCGATCCGCAGTATGCCGATCGCATTTTTATCATTTTTGGGCGCCTGCACTCCCGCCGCGAATATTCCGGTACAGGCATAGGTTTGGCGATGTGCAAGCGAATTGTTGAACGCCACGGCGGGCGCATCTGGGTGGAATCTCAGGAGGGAAAAGGAGCGACTTTTTACTTCACTATTCCTATAATTAGTACCTGAAGACTAAAAATTCAATTTTTTTTATAATCAATAAGGATACCCCGGTTATGAGCGATCGAAGCAGTGTTAAACCCATAGAGATTCTGCTGATTGAGGATTCTCCCAGCGATGCCGATTTGGCAATAGAAGCTCTCGGCCAGGGTAAAATATTGAATAACTTGCATTTTGTCGAAGATGGAGTCGAAGCAATGAAGTTTTTGCGCAGAAAAGAACCCTATCTCAGGGTACCCCGTCCCGACTTAATTTTGCTTGATTTGAATTTGCCCAAAAAAAGTGGCGTAGAAGTGCTAACAGAAATTAAAACAGACCAAAGTTTAAAACTAATTCCAGTAGTGATTCTCAGCACTTCAGCAGCCCAAGAGGACATTATCAAGTCCTACTCGCTGCACGCCAACTGTTATATTACCAAGCCAGTAGATTTCCTACAATTTACTAAAGTAATCAGGTTAATTGAGGAATTCTGGCTGGCAGTCGTCCAACTTCCTTTAAATTAAACGAAGAGATACTTTGCCGACCGGCGATATAAAATTTTTTAAAGGTCTTGACATTCTGCCGATGAAATATCCGCCCAGCGATGCTGATACCAGTAAAAAAAAATGCCACTGTATGCCCACGATCCCAACCCTGGTTGCGATCACTCATTTCCCAATCTAAAATCCTTCAACTGAGCCCTCATGCCGAAGTCTTAAATCTTAAATCTCAAAAGGTATGACTTGGCTTTAGAAAGTGTGGCGTCAAGCAAATTTTTTAACAAGTTGCACAATAATGGAAGATGGGGTGCGAGCAATTAATTTTTTAAATCAATAAGGTTTGTATGTGAACTTAGCCCCTCCCGATTTAATTCTGCTTGACTTGAATTTGCCTAAAAAAAGTTGTTGAGAATTGTTGCGAGAAATTAACTCAGCACCCAAGTTAAAAATGATTCCGGCGGTAATTATGACAACCTCAGCAGCGGATGAAGAGAGTCTCCAGCCTTATGCCCTGTTAGCCCGGTGCTGCATTCCTAAGGCTGTCGATTTTAGTCAAGTCGCTAAGCTGGTAAAATGGATTGAGGATTGGTGGCCGGTGGTGGTGACAGTTCCCAAATAATAATTTTCAAGTTGAAAATGGCAAGGGAAAGCAAAAAAGTTTAACCTGAGATGGGTAGAGAGAAAATTTTACAGTCACAAACGTATAAGCTATGTGGATTAAGATTCTGTTAGTAGAAGACAATCCTGCTGATGCTGATTTGCTTGCAGAACTGTTAGAAGTATCTGTGGGCGTCCAGTGGGAACTGGTGTCTGTTGAGTTCCTGCATGAGGCGATCGCACAACTGTGTAAACAACCCTTTGATGTAGTTTTGCTCGATCTTTCTTTGCCGGACAGCCGCGGTTTGGAAACCCTAACTCGCCTGCGAGAAGTTGCCCCGGATACGGCAATGGTGGTAATGACAGGCTGGGACGATGAAGCGATCGCACTTGAATCAGTTCGCTTGGGAGCTCAAGATTACATTGTTAAAGGTCAAATTACTACTCAATTATTAGTGCGGACGATCCGCTACGCGATCGAACGATCTCAAACATTTCAAATGCTGCGAGAAAGCGAGCGGCGTTTTCGGGCGATTTTTGACTCTTCGTTTCAGCTAACAAAGCTGCTGACTCCCGAAGGAATCGTGCTAGAAGTGAACGAGACAGCCCTCGATTTTGCCGGATTGCGATCGGAGGATATTGTGGGTCTGCCGATTTGGGAAATGGCGATTTGGGGTCAGTCGCAACAGGTTTGCGAACAATTGCAATGCGCGATCGGCAAAGCAAGTCGTGGCGAGTTTTTCCGCAGCGAAATCGACTTGTTAGCCAAAAGTGGTCAAATTATGACAGTTGATTTCTCACTGAAACCTGTTAAAAATGAGACAGGACAAGTTTTGCTCTTGATTGCTGAAGCCCGTGACATTAGCGATCGCAAACGAGCAGAAGCCGAAATTCTCAAAGCACTCGCACGAGAAAAGGAACTTTCAGAACTGCGAGCTAAATTTGTCACAATGGTTTCCCACGAGTTCCGCACCCCCTTGACAACCATCCAATTTTCGGCTGGATTGCTGCAAGATTACAGTTTTCAGTGGTCACAAGAGAAAAAAGCTACTCATTTTGTGCGGATTCAATTAGCCATTAAACGCATGACAGAGTTATTAGAAGATATCCTCGTAATTGGCAAAATCGAAGCAAATACGTTGCAGTTTCAACCGATTTCCTTAAACCTCGAAAAATTTTGCCGTCAACTGGTAGAAGAGCAGCAGCTCAACGACAGCAACCAACACCCGATCACCTTTCAACATGAAGGTGGCAACTGCGACGCTCAAATGGATGAAAAACTCCTGCAGCAAATCTTGGGAAATGTCCTCTCCAATGCCCTCAAATATTCTCCCGTCGCCAGTACAGTTTGCTTGCATCTCAAGTGTCAAAACAAAGAAGCTGTTTTCCAAGTTCAAGACCAGGGTATCGGGATTCCTCAAGCCGATCTAGAGCGGATATTAGAAACTTTTTACCGAGCTACCAATGTCGGCACTATTTCGGGCACAGGTCTTGGTTTAGCAATTGTGAAAAGGGCTGTGGAGCTTCACGGTGGCCAACTCGCGATCGATACTCAAGAAGGAAAAGGCACAACTTTCACTATTACCTTGCCTTTAATTTGCGCTAGCATATAACAACTGAATTATAGCAGAAGGCAGAAGGCAGTTCATCAACAGATTTGCTTTCTTCGGATGTAACGGATATAACCGAGGTCACCAACAAGGCTTTAGTTATCTAAGACAGAAGGAAAAAGCAATCGACCGCATAGGCAAAGGGCCATTAAGAACGTCCTCAGCGTCTTGGCGGTTGCTATATCAACTAAAAACATCCGCAGGTTAAGGATCGATTAAGTTCATAAATAAACAAATTTGTCAACTGTCGTAACGCAGGTTTTTTAAACAAACTATTAACTAAAAGGAGCAATAACCGTGGCAAAGATTTTGGTAATTGAAGACGAAGAATCGATTAGAGAAAATATTTTAGAGTTGCTCGAAGCCGAGAATTTTGAAGGAATTGGAGCGATTAACGGCAACGTCGGCATCAAACTGGCGATCGAACAAATCCCAGATTTAATATTGTGCGACATGATGATGCCGGAAGTTGACGGTCACTGCGTCCTCAAAGCTTTGCGTTCCGAACCTCTGACTGCCACAATTCCGTTTATTTTTCTCACAGCAAAAGCCGATAAAAGTGACGTTCGCACGGGCATGGAACTGGGAGCAGACGATTACATTACTAAGCCTTGTACGCCGCAAGAACTGCTCAAAGCAATTGCTATTAGACTTGAAAAACAGAAAACAATTAGCAGGCAATCTCAAAAAACGCTAGACGAATTGCGCACCAACATTAGTATGTCGCTCCCCCACGAATTGCGGACTCCTTTGAATGCAATTATGGGTTTTTCCGAGCTAATTTTGTCAGAATATCATGTCTTAGAGGAATCAGATATCTTAGAGATGATCGGTCAAATCCAAACTTCCGGCCATCGCTTGTACAGGCTGATTCAGAACTTTTTGCTGTATGCAGAACTGGAGATAGCAGCCACAAATCCCGAACTGCTAAAGGAGATGCGCAATAGCGAATTTAGCTGCGTAAAATCTTTGCTGACTCAAAAAGCGCGGCAGCAAGCGAAACACGCGAATAGAACAGACGATTTACAATTAAATTTGCAAGATTCGTCGGTGGCTATGGATGCTATCAGACTCACAAAAATTGTTGAGGAACTATTGGACAATGCCTTCAAATTTTCTTTAGAAGGAACGCCGGTTTTCTTAAGCACTTTGGTGGAAAACCAGACTTTTGTTCTATCTGTAAAAGACCAAGGCCGCGGCATGACTGCCGATCAGATTGCACACCTAGAAGCTTACAGACAGTTCGATCGCAAACTTTACCAACAAGCAGGTTTAGGATTGGGTTTGGCTATCGTTCAACGCCTTGCAGAATTGCACGGAGGAGGATTTAAAATAGAAAGTTTGCCGCAGCAAGAAACAATAGTTTGCGTTTTTCTGCCTGTCTAAACAATGATTATACCAGTTTCAAAAAAGAAGACAACTGTAGGCAAAGTCCAAATCCTTATGGAATAAATCATTCCCAATTATACAATCTAAATCTAAAATGGTATTATGCACGAGCGATCGCCCCTTTGAGACACCGCTGCATATAGATTTGAGCTACCTTATCCTTAGGGTTGATTTCCAAGCACGCCGAAAACAATCTTTTAGCTTCGACACACCTGTCACTATTGTAGAGTACCAAAGCTTGCTCAAAGATTGTCTTTGTCTCTAACTTTTTCAGTCGTAACTCTGCCGGATCGGCCGAAAATACTTCATAAACTGTTACCATTCGCGATTTGCCTTTAACTTTGACGCGATCGATCAACCTAAAATCATAAATATCGTTCAACTGTATAAAAGTATTGTGAGTAATTAACATCGAAACTCCATACTCTTTAGTCAAACATTCCACGCGGGAGGCTAAGTTTACCGCATCGCTAATCACCGTGCTGTCCATCCGGCTTTGACCGCCAACCGTGCCTAACATCAAAGAACCCGTATTGATTCCAATGCCAATTTGCAGCGGCGGGCGATCGGGTCTATTGCGACTAATATTATACTCGTTAAGGTGTTCTAGCATAGCAATTCCAGCTTTCACAGCATTGTCAGCACTGCCATCAAACAGCGCCATAATCGCGTCGCCAATGTATTTATCAATAAAACCAAAATTGTCAGTAATTGCAGGTTCCATCCGCGACAAATAAGCATTAATAAATTGAAAATTTTCTTCGGGATTCATTGTCTCAGAAAGAAAAGTGAAATTGCGAATATCTGAAAACAGCACCGACATTTCTTTCTGTACTTGATCGCCTAATTTTACTTCCAGAATACTTTCATATCCCAGAAAGTGGAGAAATTCGTGCGGCACAAACCGCCCGTAAGCATCTGTTAATTTTTCTTCCGCTGCTAAAGCTTTTTCCAACTCGTCTGTGAATTGGCGGCGCTCGGTTTCTACCTCTTGACGTTCTGTGATGTCTTGAAAAGCTGCGATCGCGTAAACTATGTTTTTCCGTTCGTCGTAGATTGGAGTCGCCCAAACCTCGATCGGCACACTCCTATCCGACCCATGAATTTCTAGATCGTCCATACGCACAAATTCTCCCCGCAACGCCCGAATAATCGGTTGGCGATCCCTCGGATACAATTGATTAGTTCCAGCGTCGTAAAAATGATAAGCTTCTGGAAATTGCTCAGTAACCACATCAGAAATTAAACCTTGGGCTAGTATCCTTTCGCCCCAAGAATTCATATAAAAAGGTTTACCCTTACCATCCACAACAAATATGCCCACAGGCATCGCTTCCAGGAATTGAGTCAATCGGCTTTCGCTTTCTGACAGCGCCTCGTTTAACTTTTCTTCGGCTGCCAAAGCTTTTTCTAAATCATTAGTAAACTTGATTCTTTCCAATTCCACCTGTCTTTGCAAACTAATATCCTTAGCAAAACCCTGATAGTAAAGCACTTCACCGTTAGCATCACAAACTGTGCGCGCATATTCAGAAATCCAGATAATGCTGCCATCTCGACAGTAAACCTGAGACTCAAACTCACACAGAGTACCGTGCTGTTTCATCAGCGCCAGAAACTCTTGACGGCGGTTTGGTTCCACGTACAATTGCTGCTGAATATCATTAATACTTTCTATCAATTCTGACGCGGAATCATAACCGTAAATTTCCGCAAGAGCAGGATTCGCACTAATAAAAAGTCCCTCTGGCGTCGTCTGAAAAATACCTTCGAGAGCATTTTCAAATATCCCGCGATACTTCTCTTCAGCTTGAATTAGCGCCGCTTCAGCTTCCTTGCGTTCAGTTATGTCACTAAAAGCAATAATCGCATAGGAAATGTCGCCTGTAGAATCATAAATTGGAGTCGCCCAACTCTCTACAGGAATAATCTTATTAGCTGTACGAATTTCTACACTCTCAGTCCGCACATTTTCGCCCCGAAGTGCCCGCATAATTGGCAAGTCTTCCACGGGGCATCTCTGATTAGTTCCGGCTTTATAGAATTGATAAATTGCTGCTTTTTGCTCTGAATTAATATGCGGCACAGTGCCTTTGCCAAATACATCCCGCGCCTTCTGATTAGCGTAGAAAGATTGCCCGTTTGCATCAAGTACACACACGCCCAAAGGGATAGCTTCTAAATATTGCGTCAAGCGGCTTTCATTTTCATGGAGTTTGGCAATCAGCATTGCCTGCTTGCGGCTTAATTTTACCAACTCCTGATTCATTTCCTGAAGTTCTCTTTGTTTTTCAGCTAATTGTTTATCTTGAAAATATCTATATATTGCCTCAGTAACAGTTAATTTTAAGTCATCACATTGCCAAGGTTTAGGTATGTATCGGTACAATTTAGCATAGTTAATAGCATTGGCTACCGCCTCCAAATCTGCCTGCCCTGTCAGCATAATCTTGAGACAGTTTGGCGAGATAGCATGAACGTTCCTTAATAGTTCGTCTCCTTTCATATTAGGCATGATATGATCCGAAATAACCAAAGGAACTTCATACTGTTCTGCTAAAAGTTCTGACAGCAACTCTAAAGCTTCTTCGCCACTTTGGGCCGTTTCAATTAAATATTTATCTTCAAAGGCTTTTAGCAGGTCTATTTCCAGACTATCGAGTATAGTCTGCTCATCATCAACACAAATAATGACGGGTTTTTTCATAAATTTGCTAAACCAGAATTAATCGCTTCAATTAATTCTTGATTTTCCCAAGGTTTTTGTATAAAAGCATGAAGATTTGCTTGAATTTTTGTTCGTTCGATTGCTTCTTTGTCTGCTTGTCCCGTCAGCATCACTTTCACAATTTGCGGATATTTTTGATGAATTATAATCAGCAGTTCATCTCCTTTCATTCCGGGCATCAACCAATCAGAGACAATCACTAGAATGTTAACATCAGCTTCACATAGCTCTTCAATAATCTCTAGGGCTTCGGCCGCACTTTCAGCAAATTCGCAAATATATTTACCGTTAAATGCCTGTTGCAGTTCAATTTCCAGACTTTCCAATACCCCTACTTCATCGTCAACGCACAAAATTGCTGGTTTAGACATCGCTAGTTTCCTTCTTTAGTGTGGCAGAGTCAACCCCGATGGGTAAGCACACCGTTTTCCAAATTCTACATCCCGCGCGGTTAGACTGCAAATTTTTAGCCCCAGACTTCAGTCTGCGGCGCTTTACCTACTCCGTTAAATTAATCGGCAAAGAGACTGTAAATGCTGTTTTACCGGGCACGGACTCCACATCAACTCTACCCTGATGTTTTTCAATTATTTTTTTGACAATATCCAATCCCAACCCGCTGCCTTCTCCCGCAGGTTTGGTAGTAAAAAACGGCTCAAAAATTTTCATAAAAATCTCCGGTTGAATCCCCTTACCGCTGTCAGTAATTTTTACTAGGATATTGGTATCTTGCTCTACCACGTCAAGTGTTAAAGTTCCTTGATTGTCCATCGCTTGTAAGGCATTGTGAATTAAATTTGTCCAAACTTGATTGAGTTCGTCGGGATAACACAGTACCGCAGGCAATTGAGATTGATAGTTTCGGACGACTTCTACACCCTGCTTTATCTGGTTCTGATAAAGAGTTAATACAGTTTCAATTCCCTCGGTAATATTCACCTGTATTTTTTCCCCATTTACATCGTAACGCGAATAATTTTTTAGGGCAAAGACGACTTTTGCAGCGCGTTCAGTAGCGGTAGCGATGGTTCGGGCGCTTCTGTGAATGCTAGCAAAGTCATAGGCTGTTTTTATAATATTTTCGCTGTCAGGATCTTTGAGCAACGGCAAGAATTGTTGCAGATTTCCATGCAATCCGATATTGACTAAAATGCTAGCAATGCTGTCAGCATTGTCAATCCCTTCCGACTCTAATTGCTGCTTCAGGTCTTTTTTCAATCCCCGTTTTTCTCGCGTAGATAAAGAGTAAGTTTGTTGGCTGGAACTGTACATCAAACTCACGAAATCCTGCTGGCGTTCGGTTGACAGTTCTTTGAAAAAAACTGGCAAACTTTCGAGATTGTTATCCAAAAAGCTGGTAATATTTCCAATAGACGATCGAATCGCCCCCAGTGGCGTATTAATTTCGTGAGCAATGCCCGCAATTAATTGCCCTAAGGCGGCCATTTTTTCCGATTGCACTAATTGACTTTGAGTAGCTTGCAGTTGGTCTAAAGTGACTGTCAGTTCATCGTTTTTCTGTTGGAGCTTTTTTTGCAACTGGCAGATTGCTAAATGGGTTTCTACCCTAACTAGAACCTCTTCCACGTGAAAGGGCTTGGTAATATAATCTATCCCGCCCACAGCAAAGGCTTTGACTTTATCTAGTACGTCATTAATCGCGCTAATAAAAATCACCGGAATGTCGCGAGTGCGTTCATCAGCTTTGATTTTTTCGCAAACTTCGTACCCATTCATTTCGGGCATCATAATATCCAGCAAAATCAAATCGGGAGGCATACCTTTTGCCGCCGAAAGCGCTAACTCGCCGCTAGGTACGGGGCGGACTTTATAGCCCTTGCCATTCAAAATTCCGGCTAGGAGGCGCAAATTAGCTGGGGTGTCGTCAACTACTAAAATATTACCGCGATCGGTGCTGAGAAGGTCGTTATTCATTTGATATTCTTTGAGAGATTAACTTTAAAACTTTGTCGTACTCGAAATTTTCTATACAATTCGCGATCGCACCAGCCGTTACAGCATCTTTTAATCGAATTTGCTCGATAGAGCTATCAATTAAATCCATATCAGCATTCAGTATCGCCAGCTTTAAATCAGCTACCAGCGAGTCAGGCAATTTCACGAAATCAGCCGCAGTAATTGCGCGATCGCCCTCTTTGATGCCCAATAAATTACCTTGACCCGGATCTTCATAAAGATAGCGCACTCCGATATGTTTGTGCATAGCATCAAAAATATCCGCTTCCCGGAAAGGTTTCCGCATAAAAGCATCGCAGCCCGCCGATAAGATAACTGCCCGTTCTTCCTCCAAAACGCTCGCAGTCAGTGCAATTATCGCAGTAGCTTGACCTTTAATAGTGGTTTTAATGTATTGCGTCGCTTCGTAGCCGTCCATCACGGGCATTCTCATGTCCATCCAAATTAAATGCGGTTCCCAACTGTCCCAAATCTCAATAGCTTCTTGACCGTTAGTAGCTTCTTTCAGTTCAAAACCCAGAGGATGAAGAATTTTAATTAACAGTTGGCGGTTGAGCGGTTTATCGTCTACTATCAAAATTCTATAGCTGTGTTGGTTTGGTTCCAGGGCAATAACATTGCGGGTCGGTTTTCGGCTTTCAATATCAGCCGCATCGACCGCAATAACTTGAATGTCAAACTTAAAATTACTTCCCTTGCCAACAGCAGAACAGACACTCATTTCGCCGCCCATTAATTCCACAAATTTGCGGCTAATTGGCAATCCCAAGCCTGTACCTTCTTGCGAATCTTTGCCTGTCTTGGTTTGGACGAAAGCTTCAAAAAGATTGTCTAATTCATTGGTGGCAATACCGGGGCCAGTATCTTCGACTTCAAAATGGAGGAAGAAGGAAGAGGCAGCTTCTGCTTCGTCATGTTTGGTGGCAAAAATTGCGTTTTTAGATTGATTTAATTGGGAAAATTCCAGATTATTACTGGCGGAAACTTCTCTATTATTTTTTAATGATACTGAGAGATAAAGATTTTCCTCTTCTCTATTCTGATTTCTGCCTGATGACTGCTTGCTAACTCTGACCGATACACCGCCATTCTCGGTAAATTTAAGAGAGTTATTGAGCAGATTAATTAAGATTTGCCGCAACTTTAAATCGTCAGTTTCTACGAATTGTGGCACCTCGGGACTGCGCTCAAAAACTAACTGCAAATGCTTGTCATCTGCTTTGAGTTGAAACATATCTTCCAAGTCGTTGAGAAGGCGATAAAGGTCAATTTTTTTGTGATTGAGGGTAGTGCGCCCAGATTCAATTTTAGATAAATCTAGTACGTTATTAATCAGGGTGAGTAGGTGTTCTCCGCTGCTGCTAATTATGCTAATATTTTCTTGATGTTCTAAAGATAGAGTTTGGCTGCGAGTCATCAGTTGGGAAAAGCCGAGAATTGCATTGAGAGGCGATCGCAATTCGTGGCTCATGTTAGCAAGGAAGGTGCTTTTAGCTTGATTTGCTACTTCCGCTTTGTCTTTAGCTACAGCCAATTCCGCCGTCCGCTCATGCACTCGGTGTTCTAAAGTTTCAAAAGATTGTTGCAGTTGTTGAGCCATGCTGTTAAATGACTTGGCTAATTCCCCCAATTCGTCGGATCGTTCGCTTTCTACTGTTTGGTTCCATTCACCTTTAGCAATATTTTTGGCGGCTGTATTTAAGCTCAATATAGGATTTGTCACCCACCGAGAAGTCAGAATGCCGATCGCCACAGCTACTCCTAAAGCTGCAAAACAAAGCAAAACCGCTGTGCGGGTATTGGCATCGATTTCTTTGGTGAAATCTGCTTCGGGAACAACTACTACAATCAGCCAGTCTAAACCTTTGCCGTCTTGGAACGGCAGGACTTTTAAAAGTTGTCGCTTGCCATCTATTTCAAATTCCAATAACTCTGATTTTTTAATTTGGTCTAATTTTTGAAACTGTGCCGTCAAATATTTAGCTGTCGCTTGAGTAAAAGGGTTGCTGCTTTCTTCCACTTTAAACAATTGTTTTTGATTATCTTTGGTGCGAAATGGTTTTTCGGTGGTGGAAGTTGCTAACAAAGTACCCTGGCGATCGATAATAAATGTTTGACCGGATTTGCCAACTTTGAGACTGTTGAGAAATCTCCCAAGATGGTCGAGACGCAAGGCAGCACATAATACTCCTTCTAGCTGATATTTTTCGCTGTATACTGGTTGGAGAGCGTTGATAATTAATGTCGGTTCTAGTAAGGAAACAAAAACCGAACTCCAAGTTGGTTTACCTGATTTTACTGCACTTTTGTACGCAGGATGCTGTCGGTTATCAAAATTTTTTACAACGGTAACAAGTGTAGTGCGATCGCCGTTTTTATCTGTATTATAAGAATAAAAATTTAACCCCGTAGATTTCTCTATCACATTAATCGTTCGGGAACCGTTAGACAGTTGTTCGCCGGATCTATAATCTCCGTTCTCGTTGCCAACCGAGGTATAATTGATATAGGGATATAATTGTACTTGCCGCCAAAGATATTTCTCCCAAGCTGATAAGTTTTCCATCTTTAACAACCCGAGCTTGACAGCATCCAGCTTAGTTTGATTGATTTGATGGGGAGTTTTCAGGTAAACTTGCAGGTTTTGCTCTACACGCAAACTCACCTCGTTCATTAACTGACTGGCAAGGTTATTAACTGCTTTTTGTCCGTTTCTAAAAGACAGATATCCTACGAGTCCCACGGCTCCCACGATTTGCAGTACAAAGGGAACTATGAGAACAGTTCGCAGCGGTAATTTGTCTAAAATTTTAGAAACCATAAGATTGAGAGGTGTGGTGAACTTAGTCTACAACCGTATTTGCACAACCGGTCTTAACAGCAGCACCATTTATTTACTGCCGATTAGCTAGGAGGAATTGATGCGGGCTATTTTAGCTGTGGTAGATGCTCGACCCCGATCGAATGTGAACCTAATGTTTGCTAGATTAAAGTCTATTATTTTACCCATTGTCGTATTATTGTGACCTTTTAGATAAAATTTGCAGTCTCTGGGTTCGAGAAGTACCTGATATCCGATCGCGCAGGCGAGTTGAACCCGCATGGGTCAAGCGGTTTGCAGTCAGGCCAGGAAATTTGCGATCGGCACTCGCCATTTTCCGCAACACGTGTTATACTCAGAAAAGTCGAGGGCACGTAGCTCAGTGGATAGAGCATCAGGTTCCGGTCCTGAGGGTCGGGGGTTCAAATCCCTCCGTGCTCATTTAAATTTATAGAATGACTGACTTGGAGAGACAGAGGACAAATTTTTGTCCTCTGTCTCAATTATTGTGATTTAAGCGTCAGTGTCAAAAATCGAATCGCCGCTGTAGTCGCCGATCCCGGACTGATTGCGCCCCTGTTCCTTGGCACGATAGAGTGCACGATCTGCGATCGCAATTAAGTCAGCCGATGATAGTTCCGAAATCGGAATCAAGTTGGCGATACCCATACTAATAGTAACTAGGTCGCTCACATCAGAGGTTTTGTGAGGAATATTTAAAGCTTGAATAGCAGCGTGAATCCGTTGCGCCACCGAACTCGCTCCTTTAAGATCTGTATTAGGCAAAATGATGCCAAATTCTTCCCCGCCGTAACGCGCCACCAAATCCGCCGGACGGTACACCACCTCTTGCACAGTCTGAGCAAGTTTGAACAGACAATCATCCCCCATTTGATGACCGTAGCAATCATTATAACGTTTGAAATAATCCACATCAAATAACAAAAGAGAAATAGGTTTTTGTTCGCGGTAGAGCCGCTCCCATTCACGCTCTAAGCGGTCATTAAAACAGCGGCGATTAGCAATTTGAGTCAGCCCATCAATATTTACGACTTGTTGTAAGAGGTGAGTAGCGCGGGCTAGTTCTTCGTTAGAGAGTGCAAGTTGTTGATTAATTTCTCTCATGCGCGCTTGTGCCTGCTGCCTTTCTGCCAATTCCTCCTGCAACTTCTCAAAAACATCTGCTTGTTTAATGGCGATTGCTAACTGATTAGCAATTTGTTTAACAAGGTCAACTTCAAATTCTTCCCATTGCCGAGGAGCAGAACATTGATGAATACATAACAACCCCCACAAATCTTGTCCATTGAGCAACGGCGCAACTAAATTAGCCCGAACCGGAAATTGTTTCCAAATATCTCGGTAACAGTGTTGAAGGTCAATATTATTGATATCTTCTACTACCTGCATTCTAAATTCTTGATATAAATTAGGGTAGAGTTCACCACAAGAATGGTCGTTAAATTGATTTCTGCTTACCAATTTACATCCTTCGCCTACGGATTCTGAAACAAACTCACCATATCCCAATTTACTGTCAGGATAGAACTTAAATATGCCGACGCGCTCGGCATCAAGAAACAGGCGAATCTCCTGCGAAGCAATCTCAAAAATTGTACACAAATCAAGAGATTGACGGATGTGTTGAGTAATTTCTTGAAGTAATATAGCCTTGTCGTACTGTTTCCGCAGAGCTATTTCCGCTTGCTTTTGGGCGAGAATAGCTGCCTCTGCTGCTTTTTTTGCTTTAATAATTTCACCTTCGTACATGATACGCTGGCGGATACAGATCAAGATGCAATCGTTGACGAAGTTTTGTCCGTTCTTCCGACGCACAGCGTTGATCAGCATGGGTATATCACTACCCTGCTTTGACCTTAATGAGAAGTAAATTTCCTCTACTTTACCGTGGAGCTTCAACAGGGGGAAGAAATGGGTTTGAAAGAAAATCCGGCTGGCGGTCGGCAGAATGGAATCCATTTTCCGTTCCCGCAGTTCATCGGTTTCGTGTCCGAGTAATTGCAGTAATGTGGCGTTGACCATTACGATCGTACCATCGTCAGTAAACGAGAGGAATCCACAGGGTGAAATGTTGAGTAGCTCGTCTATGTGGTCGGTCATGTTTGCCATACAAATCAGGTAGTATGAGTTACACTCAAATACTCCTTAATCATCTCGATCGTCTCTTGTGGATGACTCATGTGCGGGCAATGTCCCGTAGCTTTCATCAGCCCTAGCCTACTTTTAGGCAGGTGGCGGTGGAGGTAATCCCCTACCTCGGTGGGAGCGATCACGTCATCAGCACATTGCAATATCAGTGAAGGTACTGACACCTTGGGTAAATCACTGCGATTGTCCGAGTAAAAAGTCACCTCGGCAAAGCGACTTGCAACCACCGGGTCGGTGGAGCAAAAACTTGCCTCAAGCTCATCACTTAACTCAGGACGATCCTGATTCTGCATCACAATTGGCGCCATAAAGCTTGCCCAACCAATGTAATTTTTCTCCATGATATCGAGGAGATCCTCAATATCTTTGCGCTCAAAACCTCCGTAATAATTTGGTAAATCATTAATGTAGCAGGGTGAAGGCCCTAGGAGAATCAGGCGATTAAAGTAATTAGGAGCTTGAATTGAGGAGAGAAGACCGATCATACTGCTGACAGAATGGCCGACAAAAATCACATCAGTCAAGGCTAATTCTCTACAGATATCGAGGACATCCTGAACATAGCCATAGAGGTCGCTGTAACGTTCAGAACTGTAGGCACTAATATCAGATTTTCCAGAACCTACATAATCAAATAGGATAATTTTGTAGTCCTTCTCGAAGGCCTGTGTCACGAAACGCCACATATTTTGATCGCACCCAAATCCATGAGCAAACATCAGGGTCTGGGTGCCTTGTCCAAACACTTTTATATTATTCCGCAAAAAAATATTTTGAGTCATGTGATCGACACGAGCATTAAGTTGATTATAAGACTTTTGGGCGCTTTTATAAGGATTGCTGATCCCAAATAGGGATAGACAACAATTCAGGATGTCAGATTAATTGAGTGGCAACCTCAGCACGGACAGGCGGGCTAAACATATAACTCTGACCGACTTCACAGCCGAGCACTTGTAACTATTGCAATTGCGCTGGGATTTCAATTGCTTCGGCTATTGTGCTCAGATTTAAGCCATGTGCCATTGCAAGTAGGGCTTTGTCAATTCCGCGATCGCTCGGAGCGCTGGCTAAATCGTGCACAAATGAGCGATCGATCTTGAGCGATTTCACCGGAAAATTTTTCTGGTAGTTAAAATCAGCATAGCCAGTCCCCAAATCATCGACATAAATCCGAATATCACGCTCTGATAATAGGGTTAAAACATTGTATGTAATGTCAAAATTAAGCATGATTGCCGTTTCGGTAATCTCTAGCTCTAGATATTTCGGATTAATATCGGTGCGCTCAAGAATGCGATCGCTCTTAGTGATTAAAGTTAGTTGGATGAGTTGACGTGCCGACGGATTTACCGCGATTTTCTGAAAAATTAGTCCGGCTCCTAGCCCCTGCTGATATTGTCAACAAGCTTGGTCTAAAATTTATTTTCCCAATGGCAAAATCAATCCTGTTTCTTCGGCGATGGGAATAAATCCATCGGGAGGAATCCAACCTAGTTCATGAGAATGCCATCCTAGGATAACTTAAACACCAGCAAGGCTACTTATTTGCAAATAGAGCTGAGTTGATAATACAGCAAGCATTCGCCTTCCAAGCACAATTCAAGCGATTTTCGATCGCCAATGGCGAGGGTATTCGATTCGGGCGAAGGTATTGTTACTGTCTAAAAACTATAGGTATTGCGCCCTGATCCTTTAACACGATTTAGGGCAATATCTGCATTGTTGAGCAAGGTATCAACATTCATTGCATCTTGTGGATATAGGGAGATATCAATACTGCTAATGACGTGTAAATAATGATTTTTGATAATAAAATTAGTTCTAATGTTTTTGTATAGGCAATTCCCCGTGGTTCCCCTAATCTAGGGGTAGTAGGGATAGGTACTACGCGGCACTAAGCTGCTAAGTCAGAAAGATTTTCTGTTATGTTCAAAAGTCGGATGGGGACAGGATTTTATGATTTTTGAGATGTCATTGAAATATACAATTTAGAGGCACAACAGCTTACCCCTAGATTTTTACCACAACCTATTTAGTGCGATTGCTATAGCAAAATGGGCTTATTCAGAAGGCAATAAAAGCTCATATTTCAGCAATTAAGAACCTCCCAAACATTGTCGCGGTTGCTATAAATGTTCACAAACTCCTCAAATTAAAAAAGTTGGGTTTCCTAGCTCAACCCAACCTCATTTTAACGACGAATCACTGCGAACTCTCAAATATCCTCATCCTCTTGACCTTGTACACCCTGGAGAATCCGCGATAGCTCATTCTTCTCATTAATGGTAATCCGAGTCGGAGAACCGCTAATAATCCGTTCGTAACCACGGAACGAATCTTTAATTTGTGGCCCTCTTTCAGTAATCGTGTATTCCCGAATCCCTTTGTCGTGCCACGAACCGCGCATCTTAAAGACATTAATTGCCCGGGACATTTCTCCTCGGATCTCTACATACTGCAGCATAATAATCGTGTCAGTAATCGTAGAAATATGGGAGTCCGTAATCGAATTAGAACCCATAAACTGGTCGCTTGTATTCGTAAAAAAGCCAGTTATTTCTTCCTGCTTCGCAAAACCTGTCACTCCGATCACAAATTGCCTGAAAGCATTATTGCTGACACCCCTAGCTAAGGCCGACAGCGAGTCTATAGCAATTCGAGAAGGTTTGAACTCAGCAATTTCTGATTTAATAGTCTGCAAGTGGTCTTCCAAACCGGCAGATTCCGGGTAAGTACACAGCAGCTTTAGCAGTCCTTTCTGTTCCATTTCCTCAAAATCAATGCCCCAAGAATAAGCATTGCGGAACAACTGAGCCCGCGACTCTTCATAGGCAAAAAGCAGCGCCCGATTGCCGTTCATACAAGCATTCTGCAAGAACTTGCTCACCAACAGCGTTTTGCCGGTTCCCGTTGCACCCGTAGCCAAAATAATCGAGTCTTTGAAGAAACCGCCACCGCACATCTCGTCAAGAGTTTTATCGCCCGAAGAAACCCGCACGTTTGAAGACTTTTGAGTTAATCGCATCGCCCCCAGTGGAAAAATATTAATTCCGTCATTAGTCATAGTAAAAGGATATTCGCCCTTCATGTGAGTTGTACCCCGCAACTTCAAAATTTCGATGGTGCGGCGGCGGCGTTCTCCTTCCAATACGTTGCGAACAATCACCACATTATCCGACACAAACTCTTCCACTCCAAACCGAGCTACCGGGCCGTATTCTTCCACCCGTTCCGTAGTCATAACTGTAGTTGCTCCTACTTGTTTGAGGCGCGCAACTAAGCGAAAAATTTCTCGGCGCACTACAGATGCAGCGTCATATTGCTGAAATACGGCTGTCACCGAATCTATAGAAACCCGCTTGGCTTTGTACTTGCGAATGGCGTACTGAATTCGCTCGATTAAGGCTGACAAATCAAAATTTCCTACGATATCTTGACCTTCAGGATCGGGGGAAGCATCCAAAATAAATAGCTTGCCTTCATCGATTAGCTGTGCGAGATCCCAACCGAAACTGCAAGCATTTTTAATAATATCTGTCGGAGATTCTTCAAAAGTTACGAACACTCCAGCTTCGTCAAAATGGGTAATTCCGTTATAGAGAAATTGTACGGCAAATAAAGTTTTTCCCGTTCCTGACGTGCCGCTGACTAGGGTGGTTCTGCCGACCGGCATTCCGCCGTGACTGATGTCATCGAAACCCTCAATCATCGTGCGAATTTTTTCAACTCCTGCCGTTACCAATCCTTGTCGTTGAACCGTTTGACTAATTTCATTCATGTCGATTTTTGTCAACTCTCAGTATTCTTTAGTTGTCACTCATTAACCGCCGATCATGAGTCTTTGTACCCAGCTTTTAGTTTTGGCTCTTGCTCAATAACTAATGACTGCTGACTGCTGACTAATGACCCCGCCCAAAAACAGATACCGTGCCACGTACTCCTGTCGTGGAGAGATCAAAATTTTAGACTCTTGTTCAAGCTCCCAGATGCATCTGTGGAGTAAATCTAAAATCTCAAATCGTTCGACTGAGCGCGACTCGACGGCTAGACTGAGCGCTCGCCGAACGTCTCACGCCGAAGTCTCAAATCTAAAATCGACTGGCTCTCACCTGATTATCTTATGAATTCAGGTCTTCTTCGCGAAGTTCTTCATAGAGCAAATCTAATCCTATCAGAACTTTCTCGCGATCGGACAAATCGCCAATAATTTTTCGCACCGGCGGCGGCAGGATTTTTGACAGCGTTGGGGTTGCCAATATTTTGTCCTCTTCTGCTAGCTGAGGATTTTTGAGAACGTCTATGACTTTCAGCGCATAGACTCCTTGAAATTCTTGTTCTAAAATGTCCTTGAGGGTTTTTAAAGCTCGCACGGAGTTGGGAGTATTCCCCGCAACGTACAGCTTCAGAACGTAGGTTTTCTTCAGAGAACTCATGAACTTTTTTTAATGTTGAGTATTAGTTGTCAGATGTTAGTTATAGTTGTTATTTCTCTTGAATCCGCTGTTCTTTGTTATTTTATAATAATTTCAGCCTCGCGATCGCGCGGCCGTTTGTCTTTTCCTTTCTTCTTTGTTAAATTCTCTTTTCTACCTTGTTTTTTCTTAAATTCTGCCCAATCCCTTCTACCTCTTACCTTGAGATGCCTCTTTCGGAATAGATCGCCTGTACATCTCGCACATATGAGCGATCGCGTCAATCAGAGTCAAGCGGTAATCGAGCAATATTTCCTCGTTGCGCCCTTCTAATTTTAGCTGTTTAGCAAACTCGTCCATCAATTCCATGTGAATTTCAACAATTTGAGTGACGGGAACGTCAGCAAAAAAAGCCAAATTCACAAATTCATCTATTTGATTGTTGACCGCAGTATCTTGAGAAAAATAATTTAAAAGGATGTGGCGATAACTTGACTTGAGTTGCTCCAAAAACTTTTGCTTATCTGATTCAGACAGATTTCGCAAAAAAATCTGGGAATTTCTTTTATAATAAATGCCCAAATATCCTAATCGCTCGCGTAATTTTTCCGCCAGTCGCCGCTGCTGTCGGCTTAGCAAACTTTGAGCAGTTAATTGGGCCGTTGCATCGACCGTTGCGGATTGGTAATTGACAGGAACCGGAGTTGAAAGTTTCAGGAATTGTGCGATCGCCCGATCGATACCTGAACCTATTTCGCTCGATCGAGCGATTGCCAGTTGCACCTCAGCAGGGTGATAAAAAAAAGCACAGCTTTCCTCTTGGCTATTGTTGGCGCTACTGGCTGCGGTCTCAAAACCATCTGAATATGATGATGGTGCTTCGGGCATTCCTTCCACCCCGGGCTGGGGCGAAAAAATCACCGCAGGCAAAAAGATCGATCGCTCTTGCAGCTTGCCCAGAAGCGATCGCAGATCCCCATCCACCTCAAAAATCAAACAATCAAGATGGTAATTCTGCTTAAGGAACCCCAAGAACTCCGCGACCGACTTAATGTGCGTTAAAGCATAGCGATCGCCCCTCAAAAGCTCGATCGCGGAGGCTGCGATTTCCTGAGAGCGGACAAAAATACCGATAGACAGTTGGGGAAGCAAAGCTGTAGGTACACCACCTAAGTTGCCCGAAAGTGCTGGATCGCTCAGAGTTGATATCTCCTTTACAAAAAACTTAACATTTTAACAATCATCTCAACATTTATTTTAACCAATCTTAACCGCAAAATAAGCGATGTACTTGCATCACAGGAATAATCGGACTGTACTCCTTTGTTTTTGTGTCAAGCACCCTGAGCTTGATTTCTGCAATTAAGCTTAAGCCTTAAAATAATTGCTAGCCGCCTCAAATCAGGTGCAGGCATCGAACTCCCAGGTTTCGGTGCAGATCCCCGGCATACTAGCAAACTGATATAAAACAAATAAGGTACAGAAATCCTCAGCTACATTACGTCTCAAAAATATTACTGCTATGTATAGCAGACTCTCAGGTTTGTTATGTCAACCACCAGCCCCAGTCTCAAAAATTTTATCGAGCCAGTGCCGCTGTGCCTCCAAACTGCGGCGCTAGAATCGCTGCAGTCAATTTTCAGATCCAGTAACTGCGATCGAGTCGCAGTAGTCAACGAACAGCTACAGCCCCTGGGATTAGTTTACCTGCGCAGCCTTTGGGCCCGCGCGACCGATCGTACAAACGACGGGCAGCAACCTTTGTCAGAAAGCCAGATCGCGATCGAACCAGTCAGGGCATTACCCGCAGCTCTGAGCGTCAGCGAATTCTGGCAGTACCTGCAAACAGAAGAACTGAACACCCCAGCCGGGCCAAGCCCCCAAACCGCCTGCTGCTCCTCAAACAGCCCGATCGCCCTCACAGATGCCGGCGGTAAATTTTTAGGAATGCTAGACAGCCTGAGCCTGCTGCAATTCGCCGCACTCAACAGCAGCTCGATCGGCAGCCTCACAGAGCCGCCAACAGCAGTCAAAGAAATCGAATTAAGGCCGATTTCCGAAGCCATCGCCACTGCCCTAGACGCTCAAATGCGCTTTCTAGAAGCAGGATTGAAACCCTCGGAAAACCTCAACTCCCTCGTCCAACTGTTGGAAAAACTGCCCCTGCCCCTGAGATTGCAAACCCCCACCGCACAAATAGTCAGCCAAAACGCAGCGTGGCGGATTTTGCTGGGAGCAGGCCCGGAACCAGTTCCAGAACCCGCAGCAAATTTGGGCAAACACTCGCCCCACAAACCCAGCCATTTAACAACCGAATACAAGAGCCTGCAGGTAGATCCCATCACCCAAGAGTGCATGAGCATAGTAGGAGCAAGTAGATCGGGCGATCGCGATTCAACCCCAGCCACCAGTTGCCCGCTGCCCTTGTACGCCGCCGCATCCCCCTCAACCTTAACCGCTCCAGCTTGGTGCCCCACTGCCGGCAAACCAGACACCTACATTTGCGAGTGCCCCGTACAAAAAGGTCAAGAACGGATCTGGCAATTTGTCAAACAGCCGCTCTCAGACAAGCTAATTTTAGTAATGGGACAAGATGTCACAGAAGAACATTTAGTCGCCAAAGAACTAGCAGCGAAAAACGCAGATTTAATCCACCTCAACCGACTCAAAGACGAATTTTTATCCTGCATCAGCCACGAACTAAAAACCCCGCTCACCGCCGTCCTCGGTTTGTCGAGCCTCCTCAAAGATAAATTGATCGGAGAACTCAACGACCGCCAAACACGCTACGCCAAACTAATCCATAAAAGCGGGCGGCATTTGATGACAATAGTTAACGACATTTTAGACTTGACCCGGATGGAAACCGGGCAGCTCGAACTAATTCCCGAACCGATAGAAATAGCAGCTACCTGCAAAAGAGCCTTTGAACAAGCAAAACAACTGCAACAGCAAGAAGAAAAAAACCCTCCGGAGCCGAGCAAAACAAACGGCGCAGCAAACGCAGAACCCTCCGCCCAAATAGAATTTACACTCGAAATAGAACCGGGACTGAGCCACTTAATTGCCGACGAACTGCGACTGCGGCAAATGCTCGTTAACCTCCTTTCCAACGCCCTAAAATTCACCGAAGCCGGCGGCAAAATCGGATTGAAAGTAAATGTTTGGGAAGGCTGGCTTGCATTCACAGTTTGGGACACCGGCATCGGCATCCCCGCCGACAAACAGCACCTGATCTTTCAGAAATTCCAACAACTAGAAAGCCCCCTCACCAGACGCTTTCAAGGAACAGGACTGGGACTGGTACTGACTCAACGCCTAGCTCGGCTCCACGGCGGAGACGTTTCGTTTATTTCCTCAGAAAACCAAGGCTCTCAATTTACCCTGCTACTGCCGCCAAATCCTCCGGGAAAGAGCGAAGAAGTCCCGGCATCTGGAGCCGCCGAGGAAGAATTATTAAAACCCCAATATCAGATTCCGATCGCCAATTCTCGCTCTCGTTTAGTATTAATAGTCGAAGCAGTTCCTAAATATATCGAAGATTTAACCAACGTCCTCTCTGGTTTGGGCTACCAAGTAATAGTCGCCCGTTCCGGCACCGAAGCCTTGGAAAAAGCCCGCAGGTTTAGTCCCGAAGCGATTTTCCTCAACCCGCTGCTGCCGCTGCTGTCCGGTTGGGACGTGCTGACGCTGCTCAAGAGCGACCCGGATACCCGATCGATTCCGGCGATTGTCACGGCCACCAGAGGCGAAAAAGAACGGGCCAGTGTCAACCGAGCCGAAGGCTTTTTGAGCTTGCCGATCGAAGAACCCGCTTTGCGGCGGCTGCTGGCCGACTCGATCGGCCACAGTAATAGCAGTACCGCCAAGGTGAGGAGTTCTTTAACTGTATTGTGGCTCAGCCCGCAAAACAGTTCCTCTCAAGGCTCCGCTTTACTCCTCAACCCCACCCACTGCCGCGTTTTAGAAGCAGACGACCTCGGCCAAGCAGAAGTCGTTGCCCGAATTTGGCGGCCCGACGCGATAGTTTTGGACGGTACGAGTCAACTGCAAAACCCCTTAGCTTTTATCGAACAGTTAAGTCGGTCTCGAAATTTGGGTTCTCTCCCCTTGGTGACTTTAGACCCCGCAACTACGCAACTGGCAAATCAAGTCAAAGGATTGTCCGTATTTCCCTGTTTGGCTACCCGCTGTCCCGACGACAGTGAAACTTCAGGTACTGGGTTGGTGGCCAGTGCATTGTGGCAAGTGATTCAAGTCGCTGCAGGCATGAGTTGGAAGCCCAGCATTTTATTTGCCGACATTTCGACTTTACCCGATTTGCACCGCACTGCTGGGGGGAACCAGACGGGAGAATTGGAAAATCGCGATCGATCGACCAATGCCCAGATTCCTAATTCCAATTCCAAGTTTTCTACTCCCAACCTTCAAGCTTTGATTCAGTACATCCAAACAGCAGGATTTCGAGGGTCGATCGCTCCCTGCTGGACTGAAGTTTTACAGCAGTTGCAATATCAAAGCGTTGACTTAGTTTTGCTGTGCTTGCGAGATGCCCCCTCAGAATCAACCGCTATGCTGCAGGCGCTGTCGAACCTCCGGGAAATGCCAGTAAAATTGCCGATTTTAGTCTGGGATTATCGGTCTGCTGTAAATTCGGAATCCGAGGCGATCGACTTTCTGCTGCAAGAAGTATCTGCCAAGATTTTGCCTTCTTCCTTGTCGGCAGCACAATTATTAGACAAAATTCAACAGACTTTATTAACTCACTCAAGTTGCTAAAAATGAAGAATTTACCCGGTTTTTAGAGAAGACTTCAGTCCTCTCTAAACCAGTAAAGAAAAACTATTATTCCTGAGTGCAAACAGAATTTGGGAACTATTTAACTGAAAACCTTGAAGCGTTGCGAGTCAGGAAGCAATATCAAAACTCAAAAATATGGGTTATTATAGGCGATCGAGAAACCTTTATATTTTTTGCTGGGGCTGATCGCGTGCCTAATCGGATTCCTCTACTATTATCTCTGCTACTCGCACTCGGTTTGGGAGCAATGCCCGAGCCTGCTGCCTGTCAGGCACTCCTGCCTTACACCCTGAAAATTGACTCGGCCCAACTCGAACAAACGGCCTTGAGCCTTGCAGAAGAAGCCGTCCAGCTAGCCAGACTCCAGCAGTACGAACTTGCCGTACCCAGAGCCGAACTCGCGACACAGTTAGCCCCCAAGAATGCTCAAACTTGGACTTTGTTAGGCAGCTTGTATCTTCAAGTCGAGCAGTTTGACAAAGGCATTGAAGCTTTGGGGCAAGCTCAATCTCTGTCGCCAGAAAATGCTTCAATTAAATTTGTATTGGGTGAAGCTCACTTTCGGAAAGCGAACTACGAGAAAGCAGCCGAATATTTGCAAGCAGGGTTGAAATTAAAACCAGACACTCCAGGTGCATTATTTGATTTAGGCAATGCTTTTTATAAGCTAAAGCGGTTCGATCGGGCGATCGCCCAATACGAAAAAGCCTTTGCTTTAGAAAAAAACCTGTGGCCCGCTATTAATAATATCGGATTAGTCAAATACGAAATGGGAGATGCCGATGGCGCTATCAAACGCTGGGAACAGGCGATCGCGATCGACGACAAAGCAGCAGAATCAATGCTAGCTCTAGCAGTGGCACTCTACACCAAAGGCGACCAAGAAAAAGGTTTAGCGATGGGAGAAGCCGCTCTGAAATTGGACAAACGCTATGCCACTGTAAATTTCCTCAAAGAAAACCTCTGGGGCGATCGCCTGATCGCAGCTACCCAAAACTTCCTGGCCACCCCCCAAATTAAAGCAGCACTCGCCAAAATTGAAGACGCGCCACCGTCTCCGCAAATGTCGCCTTAATTCTAGTTACGTTTGTAGTGAGGACTTGAGTTCTCAAAGCCTTTTTTAACTCAGAACCAACTATCTTATTCAGGAGTAAGACCAAAAAATAGTTGAATGCGCTATGGGTAGGGGTAAGGTGCGCACTGCGCACCTTACAAATAGAGTTGGTGCGTAACTTCTATTATTACCGCGAAGAAATCGCTGTCTTCAATTCTCCACTCTAAAATCTAAAATCTAAAATCTAAAATCTAAAATCGCATGACCCCCCTAAGCTGGACAGAATTAGAAGCCCTCACAGACTTTGAAGTCGATCGCGTCAACGGGCCAACCAACGCTCAATCCCGCTTGCGCCTCTTCGGTAAAACTGAATCCGATGTGCGAGTCACCCTGTACCGCGACAACCACGCCTGGTGTCCCTATTGCCAAAAAATCTGGCTGTGGCTGGAAGAAAAACAAATCCCCTACCGTATTGACAAAGTTACAATGTTCTGCTATGGGGAAAAGGAAAGTTGGTACAAGCGGAAAGTGCCATCGGGAATGCTACCGGCGATCGAACTAGACGGCCGCATCATCACCGAAAGCGATGATATCTTAATCGCCCTGGAACGAGTCTATGGCCCCTTGGGTTTGGGCATGGAAAACCCCGCAGTAATACCCATGCGGCGGTTAGAGCGACTGCTATTTAGAGCCTGGTGCTCTTGGCTGTGCTACCCAGCAATTTCAGCCAAAGTAGAACAGCACAACCGCAACCAATTTATCAGCGTCGTCACCCAAGTAGAAAAAGCTCTGGCTAGCACTCCGGGGCCTTATTTCCTCGATGAATTTGGCACTGCGGATGTGATATTTACGCCCTACGTGGAACGGATGAATGCCAGTCTTTACTACTACAAAGGCTACTCGATGCGCGAAGAAAACCCGCGCTTTGCTGACTGGTTTGCGGCGATGGAAACCCGCCCTACCTATCGCGGCACTCAGAGCGATTTTCACACCCACGTCCACGATTTACCGCCTCAGATGGGCGGGTGTTATGAAAACGGCGAACCTCAGATGCTACTCAACAAAGCCCGCGTGGATAATGGGCCTTGGGCTGGACTGCCGGATGTGATGTATCCAGAACTGGAAACCTCCCGCGCTGAAGCACTTCACCGCGTCATTAAGCACCAGCGCAACATCGTTCGAGTCAATCCTGCTGATGACAAGTTATTCGATGAGGCTTTGCGTTGTGCTTTAACTTTGATGATGACGGGCGAAGTTTGTACGCCGCCGGCTGGTTCTGATGCCGCTTTGCGGTATTTGCGCGATCGGGTGAATGTGCCCCGCGATATGTCGATTTACGCGGCCAAGCGATTGAGGGAAGCGTTGGAGGAAACGGCGGCTTTGGTGGGTGATGGCCAAGGTTCTCCGATTCTGCTGAAGCATCGGCGAGATCAAGATCCGGCTAATTTTGTGTAGGATTCTAGGGCGATCGCGTGTTAAATTAACTTTTGGTAGCATGGTTAGTGATTACTTTTGCCAGCGCGATCGCATCCAAAAACAAAATAATATAGTCAATTTTGCTTGAGAATACGATTATTGAAGATATATTTTTGGGGTAACAGTTGGGGGCTATTCAAATGCTTCTCTTAACACTGTTTGCATCAATTCTTCTGCTAGTTGTTTTCGGTGTTTGATTTGTGCTTCTAGTTGGTCTATTATTTTCATTAAATAATTTTTTCACACGGATTTTTTTAATTGAAAATTGAAGTTTTCTGAGTCGATTTAGCAGACTTCTGCTATTTGCTTTGAAATCTATTTCAAAGCTATATTAAAACGTGGAAACCTTAACTTTTCTTGAATTTTAATTCAAGAGTAATAGCTAATTTCTGCTAAAGCGACTGAGAATTTTTTATAGTATTTCCCAGGCTTATGAGGTATAATATCAATGGGATTCTACTGTGAGTTAATCTGAAATGGCTTCTTGTAAAATTGCCTGTTTCAGTTGAGAAATATATAATTCTTGCTTTTTGTTTTCATTTTCTAATTTTTGCCAACAGGATAAATAATCAAAAGTTGATTTTACAGACTTAGATAAATATGCCTGAATTAATGAATAGTCAACTTCTTTTGTTCGCTCAAGATTTGACAAAAAACGAGCAATATTTTTTTGTAATTCTTCCTCTACAATTGGAAACTTAGTATCTTTAATCACTTTTTGACTTATATTTGGTTGTGCGCCACCACGACTAATATTAATGTAATAAAAACGATTTGCTCGAAAAAACCAAAATAAAAAATCTCTATTTGTATTTTTGTCTTTTGGTATAACTGCACATACAGCTTGATTTGTAGAAGCATCAATATCCAAAATTCCTGTTTTACCAGCCGTTGCTCCATACATGGCGACTAATAAAGTCCCTTTAGGAAAAATTTTAGCAGAAGAATTATTTAATCCTGCTTCTGTAATAAATTCTTCTGATTTTGTAATCAAAGAATCATTCATTTCTCCAGATTTCAACCAAGGAATTTGACCACCATAATAACTTTGATTAGTTCTGCTAGGAGTTCCACCGCTTGAAGTATTTACAACTTCAGATAATGGTAAAAGATTATGTGTTTTCTTGAGACTGTTAAAAATTATCTCAGCTATAACAACTGAAATATCACTCTTTTTTACATGGTCACTATAAGAAATTTTACCCATTTTTTAAACCTTGTTTTAATACTTCCAACAGTTGATCACTCTCTTTAAAAGAATCATGCAACATCCCCAACAACTCAACCGAACTATAACCCCTTTTAACTTCCGAAATATGCGGATTTTTAACATCTAAATTAAACCCATTTTTCTCCAACTCCTCAAAATTTACCCGCCATGCTTGCGGATTTTCCTCCCGTTTATGCCACCATTTTTTTAAAGACTTAAACTCATTTTTATTAATCGGTTTCGTCTGAGAATACGCCTTCACTCCTTCGGGTAATTGATGTTCCCAATACCAGATTTCCTTTGTCGGTTTACCCTTGGTAAAAAATAACAAATTTGTCGCCACAGACGCATAAGGTTTAAACACCGAATTAGGTAAACGGACAATAGTATGGAGATTACAAGACTCTAATAAATGCTGACGAATCCGCGCCTTTACCCCATCCCCCGTTAATGATCCATCAGGTAAAATAATAGCAGCCCGTCCGCCATTATGTAAATACCGCACCATCAATAATAAAAACAAATCTGCGCTTTCTGTAGTACGATAACTCATGGGAAAATTATCCTGTACCCCATCAGTCACCCAAGCCCCAAAAGGAGGGTTAGCTAAAATTACATCAACCCGATCTTTATCACCAATAGAAGTATATTCCCGATTTAAACTATCAGTATATTCAATATTCGGAACTTCGATTTCATGGAGAAATAAATTTGTCACCGCTAACATAAACGGTAAAGGCTTAAATTCCATCCCCTTAATCGTTTTTTCTAATGTTACTAAATCCCGTACATCATCCAAACCTTGCAGACGTAAATGATTAATCGCACAGGTTAAAAAACCACCCGTACCACAAGCAGGATCGAGTACAAATTCTCCTAACTGGGGATTAACCATTTCTGTCATAAATTCAGTTAAAGCGCGAGGCGTGTAAAACTCCCCATAAGCGCCCGCTGTCTGAAGTTCCCGCAAAATAGTTTCGTAAATATCACCGAATAAATGCCGATCTTCCGAACTTTCAAAATCAATTTCATTGAGACTATTCAACACCTGACGAATAATAGTCCCATTTTTCATGTAATTATTCGTACCCTCAAAAATCTCTCGGACAATCATCGCCCGTTTATTCCCGGTGCTAATATCAAGGGTTCTCAAAGTCGGAAACAATTTTTGATCGATAAAATTCCGTAATTCATCCCCCGTCATTCCTTCCTTATCCGCCGCCCAATTACACCAGCGCAACCTTTCAGGAATCGGGGAAACAAAATCATCCCTAAGCAATTCTAACTCTTTATCACTAGCATCAAGAATTTTGAGAAATAGTAACCAACCTAACTGTTCGATCCGTTGTCCATCGCCAGACACCCCCGGATCTTTCCGCATAAAATCACGCAGACTTTTAATATTACCGCCCAAATTTTTCATTACGCCGCTACTTGATACAATTCAGACATCAATTCCCGCAAAGCTGAAACATATTGAGGTTTACCCCCAAATCGTTTAACGATCTCCCCTGGAGATCCAAATTGCTTAAGCGGTTCTAATTTTAGCACAGAAAGCTCCTCTATATTCTCGATCCCATCGGTAGCATATTTTTCTAAAAGGGCATCTAACACGGCCTGCGCCTGTGGGCCATACTGAGTAAAATAATCTCGTTTTCTGACATTTTCTGCCCGTTCCCTCCGAGTTAAGGGGGGACGATCCCAAGCAATATGACAAATCAAATCGAATAAGTCCAAATCTTTTTTAATATCCCTCTGTAAATTCTCAACAATAATATCATGTTCTCGCAGTTCTGCAATCAAAGCACTTTTTTTATCCGCTTCATTCCAACGGGCTAAAAATTGATCTAAACTGCTAAATTCTCGCAGCAAGTTCTGTTTAGTATAATCTTTTAAACTCGTTGTCACCAAATCTCCATGATCATTGAGATATTGAATCCGCTCATTTAAAATGGTCACATCTACCCCAGCAATATAAACTTTCCCCTGTTGTTCTGTAGTAATTTCACCAGCAGAAATAATTGTCGGTTTTAGCTTTTCAGGAATATCATTATTTTGGTCAAAATCAACTATTTCGCCCGTCTCCTGATCAATAATTTCACCTGTCAGATCACCGATAATATTCTCTGGTGTAAATTCCTCATCATCCCGTATTTCCTTAATCATCACCGGATCACCATCAAATGCTCGATCCGAAAACAGATCCGTCACATTTCTAAAATCCATAATCGTGAAAAATCGTTTATCAAATTGTTCATTAATTCTTGTTCCTCGTCCAATAATTTGTTTAAATTCAGTCATAGAACGAATATTAGAATCCAGTACAATTAATTTACAGGTTTGAGCATCAACACCCGTCGTCATTAACTTAGAAGTTGTCGCAATCACCGGATAACGTTCTTCTGGATTAATAAAGTTATCTAATTCCAGTTTACCTTCCTTATCTTCTCCAGTAATTCGCATTACATATTTATAATTTTCCCTGACTAAATCTCCGGCTTCATTACTAATAGCTTGTCGCATTCTCTCCGCGTGTTCTACATCAACACAAAAAATAATAGTCTTTGAGTAAACATCTGTTTGTCGCAAAAAATCCATCACTCTTTTAGCAACAGCTTGTGTCCTTTCATCAATGACTAAATTCCGGTCAAAATCCTTGGAATTATAAATCCGATCCTCGACTAAATCCCCTGATTTATCTAGCTTACTCGCTTCGGGGCGATATCCTTCTAAATCAACATTTAAACCGACACGAATCACCTTATAGGGGGCGAGAAAACCATCATCAATTCCTTGTTTGAGAGAATAAGTATAAATCGGATCGGCAAAATATTCAATATTAGAAACTTCCTTAGTTTCCTTTGGAGTTGCCGTTAATCCGATTTGAGTTGCCGAACTAAAATACTCTAAAATATCTCGCCATTTACTATCATCAGCAGCGCTACCTCGATGACATTCATCAACTATAACTAAATCAAAAAAATCGCGGCTAAATTCTCGATAAGCATCAGCATCTTCATCATCATAATTAACCAAACCCTGATACAAGGATAAATAGATTTCAAACGCGGTGTCAATTACTTTCTTTTTAATCACTGTCATTTTATTTTTAAAATGCTTAAAATCACCCCGTTTGGTTTGACTAATTAAAGAGGTGCGATCGGCTAAAAATAAAATTCGTTTTTTGATGCCATTTTTCCATAGCCGATAAATAATCTGGAAAGCGGTGTAAGTCTTACCCGAACCAGTTGCCATCACCAATAGTAAACGATTCTGACCTTTCGCGATCGCTTCTACAGTCCGATTAATCGCGATCTGCTGATAATAGCGCGGCTGGCGACCTTGAGAATCAAAAAAGTAATCAAAGCTGGCTATTTCTTCCGCTTCAGACGTTTCAATCTGCTTAAATTTCTTGTATTTTTGCCAAATCTCATCAGGACTCGGAAAATTATCAAGGCTTAATTCTCGCTCAATCAAACTAGAAAAGCCCGATTTATCATGCTCTAAAAAACCATCCCCATTAGAACTAAAAGCGACAGGTAAATCTAAAATATCTGCATAGTTTAAAGCCTGCTGCATACCAGCACCAAGAGGATAAATATTTTTTTTAGCTTCAATAACAGCAATCGGTATATTCGGTTTATAATAAAGAATGTAATCAGCCTTTTTAGCCTTACCCCTTTGGGTTAGATTCCCTTTAACATAAATTCGACCATCAGTAAAATAAACCTGTTCTCGGACTTGCTTGCTAATATCCCACCCCGCTCGAACTAAAGCAGGTAAAATATACTGTGTACAAATATCCTGTTCTGAAAGCTCTCGTTTATTAGTCATCTTTTATGTCACCGATCTTAACTATAGGAGGAAGAATTTCTACTGATTGAAAAGGATTTAATACCAATAAATCCAAATCACCCGTAACAATTACCTTGGCATTACCACTAACAGCCAACTCTAAAAACTTATTAGCATTGTCACCTCCCTAGCAACCGCCACCAAGACAGTAAGGACGTTCTAGATCGCTCAAACAATTGCCTGGAATTGCATTTTTACATCGACTTCTTCCTTCTTCCTTCTGCTATAAATCCACTCAGAGTGTTAATCACCCTAATTTGTCTAGTTTTTTATAATCGGTAAAAAGTTAAGCTTTTAAGCTTAACTTTTTACGGACTGATATTCAAGTAGCCTCTACGAACACACCGCTGCGAGCAAACTCCTCTTCTTCAGGACTAAAGACTGGAGCTTGATCCACAAGGTCAGGGTCAAAGTAGTATGTCTCTTGTAGGAATTGTCCCGTGACGATCGCCTCCTCCAACTCCTTGATGTAATCTTGGGCAACTGAGCAAGCCTCCTTGATGCCTTCCTCATCCCTCTTATCCAACAGCTTTTGCAATGTTGCTCTCACACCTGTAAGTCGTGCCGCGGGCTTGAGCATACCGTAGAGGCGGTACATCCGATCGGTGGCAATGCTAATGTGTTTGAGGGCGTTGGCTCGTGCTAGCTCAGAGTCAATGCTGGGCCAATAACGAGTGGTATAAAATGCTTTCTCATCCTTGTGATACCACTCCTCCGATCGCGCAATTGATGAGGAGACAGTATTGTGCAGCTTCCAGAAGAATAAGCGCAGGGAAGCGCCATCTACTACGGTGGACAGCTTCGCCTCCATTGATACCTCAAAGTCATTCAGACGCGGGTCGCGCCCAAGCACGAGGTACTCCACAGGGTACATTTCCACCTCTTTATTCTGCACGACATAGGCGTTGAGGTGGTGGCGGCAGTAGGGGCAGGGATACATAGTGGCAAACAGCTTGAAGAAGTCCTTGAAGATTGCCACCAGAGTTTTTTGCTGTTTGGGGGTCTTAGTAGAGACGATTTCAGCCGTAGTGTGAAAGAAACGCCACACCGCAGGGCCAATATAATACGGGAAGCTGACGCGCATTTGTGAATTCTTTATTTCACTGCGATCGATATAAACGTCAATGAACGATACATATTGCGAGAGTTCGCCAGACTCGCGTCCAAACTCCAAGCGTTCGCGCCGTTTCTGTACCCCGTTGAGGTAGTTGTGCGTCAAGCGCCATGCCTGTTTGAGCATTAGCTTTTGTTTTGGAGCGCATTTGGGAAAGCTTTCTACAATATCCGCCCCATAGCGCCCAAATTCCCCTGACGTTTTAGTGGCTTCGTACCACTGGTTTAAAGCTGTTTCGTCAGCCACCGTGTTCAAGGGGATGTCTGCTGCTGTGCTGACGCTGAAAGCAGCCAGCAGCTTCGGCATAAAGTCTTCATACCAATAGGCGACTGGCATCATCGCACCATCGATTTCCTCTGAGGCATCCGAGAGGATAACGCGGTTCCACTTCTTCAGGTACTCTTTGGGATCTCCCTCGGATTGGGCCGGTGGCGGTGCCATTTCCTCACTCAGTTCCATTTTTCTCAATCGGTTGAGTTCGTTGACGGCAAGCACACCCTCGGCGATGTCCCGCAAGTTAAGACTTTTCTTCTTGATGGTGATTGCAAACTCCACTCCCGCCGCAAACTTTTCCTTGGCGCTGGCAGACTTACCCCGCGCTTCCAACATGGCTTTTTGTTCTGCCAACATTTCTGGAGTTTTTTCTATAGTCTTCCACTTTTTGATGCGAGCTTGCAGTCTGGCATATTCATCTTCGATCGATTTCACTACTGCATCCAGTACAGGGTTGCACGCAGACTCTACTACACCTAATCCTTTATAAAGCGCGATCGCACTCCTGACAAATTGCACGAAATCAGCGATTCTGTATGGCAAGTTTCTCACCCGCAGGTGAGTCTCGTGGTTGGCGGAAAAACTCTCGCGGAAGCTGCGGTAGGCTGCTCCCTGGATCAGACGAAACAAACCAATCTGCATCTGCAAGCGGGACGTACCGCGCTTGTTCTCAGCTTGTGGGTGTTGGGCGAGAAGTTCTTTTAGCCGCGCTATTTCTGGATTGCTATCGGTGGGCGCTTCTTCTCGATTAGGTTCAATAGTGGCAGAATCTGCCTCGTTGATAGCAGTTGCTGTAGTTGCGATCGCAGCCGCTGTACTGTCTGAAATCTCGGTTGTCTGTGTGCTGACAATCGGAACGGGTGAGTCTTGATATCCGGTTGTGAGCTCTGACTCATCCGGTACCAGTTTGCAGAATTCCTTAAAGTCAATTGAGGCATCGCCGTCATGGTCTACCTCTTTGACGATCTCATCGAGCTCTTGCTCTGTCAGCCCAAACTGGCTCATCACACCCTGCATCTCGTTTTTAGTGATTTGACCGCTGCCATCCTCATCAAATACACTAAATGCCATTTTGAGACGACTCTGGCGATCGCCCTGCTGGGACACCATCAGCATTTTGAATTCCTCAAAATCGATACTGCCCGACAAGTCTACGTCTACTTCCTTGATCATGTCGCGCAGCTCGGTTTCGTTAGGATTCTGGCCTAGCGATCGCATCACTTGACCGAGTTCTTCTGATGAAATACCACCGCTCCCGTCCGCGTCAAATACTTTGAAGGCTTCCCATAACTTTGCCACATCTTCTTCAGTCATGGCTTTTTTTTCAAGCTCCACAGATGTCATAACTAAATTTTCCCTGATTTTTTTATTGGCTGTCTATTGATTACGACCAATATACTTTAATTCCTGATGAGTTACGCAACGGTATTGTCAAATCCAAGGGGATTGCCGATATCTCCCACTTTGGCTTGTGACAGTCGATCTATCAGTTTGATATTACTCCCAGTAATTTTCCCAATCATCCTTAAAAGCTTCCTGCAATCTCTGCATATACGCATCAGTCTTAATCTTCACCATCCACAGATTATTAGTATTGCGGCCTCCCTTGCACACAACACCTTCATCCACACCGTATTTCCCCTCGCGAAGATCGTCCATAAACTTGCCCGTCAGTTTGCCGCGATAAATCACTCGCGCAATATTTAATTTACCAAAGTCCTGAATGAACCGATCGGGAATAACCATACCGCGAGCGGTTTCCACATCAAAAAGCACCAATTGTTTGCGATCGTCCTTTTGGTGCATTCCCGCAAACGAATTAGCACCAAAAAACTCTGTAAACACAGTAATTTCAGCGCAGTGATACTGTTCGTTCTCTCGAAATATAGACTCTAACGGACTAGCAAAATCTATCTTAAATATTTCAGGTGCTGCTTCTAAACCTGGATGTGCAGCGTTAAATTCTGCAATTCCCATCTCATCCAAATCAAATCTACTGCGGCGCGTACCAAAAGCATACCAACCGAGTTCTACTTCCCAAACCCAATGCAAATTAGTACCATCGTACTTTTCAAAAGCTATACACTGTTCATTAGGGCAATTTTTACTATCTGGAATTTTGGGATAGGCAAGTTGAATTCGTGTCATATAGAGGAAGGAAGAAGGAAGAAGGAAGAAGGAAAGGTTTTCTAACAGTTTCCCCCCTTCCTCTTCACTTCTAAAAATCTTGCAATTGAGCAGTTTGAACGGCGACTTCTTTAATCTGGGCACCGCGGCGCACCTTCAGTTTTAGAATTTGACCGATTTCACTGTTGTCCACCAAACTTTGCAACTGTTCGGCCTCAGTCACTCCCTCACCGTCAATTTGAACTATCACATCCCCTTTGCGAATCCCTGCTTTCTCTGCCGGCGTATTTGGCACAACTCGCATCACTAACACTCCGTTAACTTCCGGCACAATTAAAGGAGCATTGGGGTCAGCATTATTCTCTCTGGCCATTTCAGGAGTCAAAGCAATCATCTGAATCCCCAAAAACGGATGGCTGACTTGTTCTCCCTTGGCTAACTGCGCGTAGATGGCCTTGGCTTTGGCGATCGGAATCGCAAAGCCTATACCCATTGCGTCAGCTCGAATCGCGGTGTTGATGCCAATCACTTCTCCTCTGCTGTTTAACAGGGGGCCGCCGGAATTGCCGGGATTGATGGCGGCGTCGGTTTGAATGAAATCGAGCCGCTTGTCGGGAATGCCGACGGCTGCACTAGAGCGTTTGAGGGTGCTGATAATGCCCAAGGTGACGGTGTTGTCAAATCCGAGGGGGTTGCCCACGGCGATCGCCCAATCTCCCACTTTCACCGCGTCGGAATCTCCCAAGGTGGCAGTCGGTAAGTCTAATTGCTTAGTATTAATTTTGACAACCGCCAAATCTGTTACTTCGTCAGTACCTTGCACTTCACCTGGAAATGTCCTGCCGTCGTTTAAGGTGACAGTCACTCGATCGGCTTTGTCAACTACGTGAGCGTTGGTTAAAACAATCCCGCTTTTGTCAATGATGAAGCCGGAACCTTGACCGCGCAAGCGTTCTTGCCTGGGGGTCATGCTGCGCAAATCTTCTCCCAAAAATCTGCGGAAGAAGGGATCTTCCATTAAGGGGTCGAGGTTGCGGCTGACTGTGCGCTCAGTATCAATACGGACAACTGCCGGCCCGACTCGATCGACGGCGGCCGTGACAAAGCTGCCGGTATCCCCCGGGAGTTCCGGACTCCGCAGCGCTAACAGTTGCGGATTCGCGGCGGTGGCTGGGGAACTCTGGAACTGTAAGTTGGGCGGATTTTTGCCGTCAGCGGCGGTAGCGGGTGCAGCATTGATTGCTAAAGCACTCAGGGCGATGGTCATTCCTAAAATTAGTGCGAACCAAGGAGCAACGGTTCGGGGCGCGGGGCGAAAAAACTTAAATAGTGGCATAGCGTCAATCTTGGTTACTCTGGGTTAGTCTAGTAAAGGTATTCGATCGTGCGGAATCAATAATCTGTCGCTATGAAGATCCTAAATATATTTTGACAGTTACAATACAACAGTTACAATACATGAGCCAGGAGCCAGTACAAACTCAACATATTCTCAATTCTAACTTTTTCTAACTTTTAAAATTGCCCTTGTAACCCCGATGATTATATCTGATACTTCTACTGACAAATCCGTAGCCTCAAATTCCCACCACCATCACGACGATAAATCAGCCCACCCTCACCTTCACAATGAAGAATCCATGCGGCGGCTGGTCAATCGCTTGTCTCGGATTGAGGGACACGTCCGCGGCATCAAAACTATGGTGCAAGAAAACCGTCCCTGTCCCGAAGTTCTGGTGCAAGTTGCTGCGGTTCGAGGAGCGCTCGATCGCGTAGCGAGAATCATTCTCGACGAACATTTAACTGAGTGCATCGCCAGAGCCGCGAAAGAAGGCAATATTGATACCGAAATAGAAGAGTTGAAAGCGGCTTTGGATCGATTTTTGCCTTAGCCACTGCCAATTTTTACATCCATATAACAAAACCTGCAAATTAGACAAAACTTGCAAGTTATGATTTATGGCGCATTTTTTAAACATTTTTCACAAACGCGGGAAAAGCGTCAAATTTTCTCCCCCTCACCCCAATCGCCACCGCATATAATTTCTATGCCCCGCAGTGTATGAGAGCGCGTTTTGTTAAAAAAGAATTAGCCAGGTTTGTCGTGACGGCGGAACTACTCAAAAGCTTCAAAAGCTAACTGCAAACCATTAGATAATCGGTGATTAATCGGACTTGGTATCAAGTCTCTAGACTTTGGTCAGCTTGGCTTTTAGGTGGTATCTGACTGTTGCGTAAACCGCTTTATAGGAAGCTTCAATGCTGTATTCCTCCTGCAACCACTCTTGAATTTCTCCATAGCTTTTAAAGCCTTTCTGAGGGTCGCTGAGGCGCATTGCCAAACTAGCGCGGGCCAGATGAGGAATGGCCGGCTTGCGGCCGCCGCTGTGCTTTGTTTCGAGGAGTCCTTCGAGTCCGTCAGATCGGTACTTTCTCAGCCACCGCTGCACTGTAATTCGGTTTACCCCGATCGTCATTGCCAATTCTTTAACTGTCTTAACATGAGAAATTTTGAACAGGTAAAGTGCTTGAATTTTTTGAAAGCCACTTGCCGTTTTTTGTTCATTTAACAAGTTTTTTAGTTCTTCACTTGTCTCTGTGATGCTAAGTTTACATACTCCAGCCATATCAATTACCTCACGATTAGGGTTATACAATACCTTTGTTTGACAATGGAGCAAAATTCGCTCCTAAATGCTCGCCTTTTGTTTGCCATCAAGCAATACAAAAAAAGCGCTCTCATTAAATTTTTTGATTCCTGGACGCACTGAAACGATCAGAAAGCGGATTTTTTTTAACCTGGAGCAAGGATTGCAACGAAGTTTTTCGGTAAAAAACCGGGTTTCTGGGTCAGTTTTGTATTTGATAGACAAGCATCATTGCTAATACTGATAGCCGTTAACCGAGCGACTGTAACATTAGCGGGAATAGGTGACTTTTAAGGAATACAATTTGTGTTCTTATTGTTAAATATTTATATCATGGTTTTTTTGTATTTATTTATTGGTATTTTTTGCGAACGTATGGGTGATTTTTACTCGTTAGATGATAGCAAACAGGCTTTGTCTGTACATGAGCGAGCGCATTTTTATACAGACATTCTCCTACTACCAGAAGTGCATTTCTGACTTTCGCTGTGCGAGAAATCCTGATATATCTACTCTCCGATCGCCCGGAGCGGCTAGCGCCGAGTGACGTTGCAACCGACTTTCACAGCAAGCGGACAATTATCTGTGAAACTACTTGCTCGATCGCCAGTTGAGTAAAACACGACGAGGGTGGCATTGTCAATTTCTCAGCATTCTTGTATAAGTATCGGCTATTTTTTCCAGCCTGCTGTGATCGAAATTGTGGTTCCTATGTGATACTACTAACACCAATTAGTGATCTAAATCACGTTAATACTCAGTAAGCTCAACTAGCCACAAAAAGTTATGGGTTCGATCGGACTTTCCACCTAAAACCTTGCAGATTGAGGGAAGTCTCACCATGAGTCTAAATCTTTCAGAACCTAAAATCTAAAATTGCAGAACATCCGGTGTAACCAGCTTGCTGACAGTATTCTTCATTTAAAAGGTGTAGAGAAGCCACAATGAACGTTGACGAACTGCTCAAGCTATACGCAATAGGAGAAAGAAATTTTAGCGGGGTCTACCTGCACGAGGTGTACCTCTACGAAGCCGAATTGATTGGAGCCAATCTGTATGAAGCCGACTTGATTGGAGCCAATCTCAGCAAAGCCAAACTCAACAGAGTCAACTTTGGCAAAGCCAATTTGTGCAAGATTAATTTGAGCAGAGCAGACTTAGGTGGAGCCGACCTCACAGAAGCACTTTTAGCTGAAGCTAACCTGAATCGAGCTGAGTTGATGGGAGCGAACCTCAGCAAAGCAGACTTGAGCGGAGCTTCCCTGATACAAGCAACTTTAATTGGAGCCAACATATCTCGCGCAACACTCAGCCGTGCAGACTTGCACGGAGTAAATCTTTACGGAGTAAACTTGCGCAGGGCAGTGCTCACAGAATGCGATTTAATTGGCGCAAACCTGAGCAAAGTAGACCTCAGCGGCGCCGACTTAATGGGGGCGAATCTAATTAGGGCAGACTTGACTGAAGCGATTTTAAGTGCGTCAGACTTAAGCGGCGCAAACCTGTTGGGAGCAAACCTTACAAAAGTCAACCTGAGCGGAGTATATCTTAAGGGTACGACGATGCCCGACGGCACGATTCACGAGTAATTTATTTGTTAATTTTTATGCTTGCCGAGAACCGCGGCTAAAGGGTAATGAGTAATTCATTACCCTAATTTATTGGCAGGGAAGTGTTTATTTGACACTAAGGTAGGCGGATAACTTCAATGTAGGGTGCTGATGGCGCACAGAACTCCTACATACGGCGAGCCAAAGGATTTGTTGGTTAACTCGTGTTATGGTGATTTTCAATTGCTTCGATAAAAGCTATTTTAGATTTAATATTTTGGATTTTGGACGGTTAAAATGAAACTCAGAATCCTCGCTGCTGCAACGCTGCTGAGCGCGATCGCCCCGATCGCTCCTGCACCCGCCGAGAACATCCAACACACGCAACAATTACTAGCCACCCGAGAGTGCCCCAACTGCGACCTCAGCAGTGCGGGCTTGGTCTTAGCGAATTTAACAGGAGCCAATCTCAAAGGTGCTGACTTGAGGTTGGCTAACCTCAGCCGAGCCAACCTCACCGGGGCTGACCTCAGCGGTGCCAACCTCAGCGGCACCAGCTTGTTTGGCGTCAACCTGACGGGTGCCAACCTCAGCGGTGCCAACCTCAGCGGTGCTGATTTGAGAAGTGCCTATCTCAGCGACGCCAATTTGCTCAACGCCAATTTAACTAACGCGCAACTGCTCGGAGTTAGAGGAATGCCAACCAATATCGGCACGGCTGAAGACTTCTACCGGTTGGGAGTGCTGGAAGCTCAAGCGGGAAACTACAGAAACGCCATTGATTATTACAATCAAGCCCTGAATCTGAAATCGGATTTAGCAGCCGTTTATTTTGCGCGGAGTATGTCTCGCGCTGACTTGGGAGACTTCGCCGGCGCGACTCTAGACGCCGATCGAGCTAAGGAACTCTTTGCAAGTCAAGGAAATCCCCAAGGTCAGGAATTGTCAAAGCAGTTAGCCGAAGCAATTGTTGCGCGCCAAAAGCCTACGGAACCCCGCACGGGCGGCGGTGGCAACTTTATGAGTCTTCTGGGTTCGATCGGTTCTGTGCTGGTGAAGTTGATCTTGCCTTAACAGTTACCTAATTCAGTGGAATCTCGATCCTGAATTCTGTACCCTGACCAGGTATAGAATCACACTTGAGTACGCCTTGGTGTTTCTCAACTACTATTTGGTAACTGATAGACAGTCCTAAACCCGTGCCCCGACCGACGGGTTTAGTAGTAAAAAACGGATTAAAAATGTGAGAGATTAACTCTTTGGGGATGCCGTGACCGTTGTCGGCAATATAAATTCCTACCCTTTTTTCATCGATTAATTCTGTGCGAATCCGAATGCAAGGGGATGGGAAATCAGGAATCAAACATTCGGTGCTGGCATTTATATCTAGTGGCTCGACAGCCAGTTTTTGCGAGCTTAAATGTGTCGCCGCTCCACTTGCCACTGGAAAGGGAAGATTCATAACTCGCTCTCTTTGTCTCATTTCTAGGGCGTCAAGGGCATTGCCGATCAGATTCATAAATACCTGATTGAGCGAGCTGGCATAGCATTCTACTAAGGGCAAATTGCCGTATTCTTTAATAATTTCTACGGTGTTGCGATCGGAATTGGCTTTAATCCGGTGCTGCAAAATCAACAGGGTACTGTCGATGCCCTCGTGAATGTCAACAGCTTTTTTCTCGGCTTGATCGCTCCTAGAAAAATTGCGCAAAGATACAACTAACTGGCGGATGCGGTCAACTCCGACTGTCATGGAACCCAAAATTTTTGGCAAATCTTCGGCAAGAAATTCGATGTCGATTGCTTCGGAGCACTCGCTAATTTCTTGGTTGGGATTGGGGTAGTGCTGGCGGTAGAGTGCCACCAAGCAGAGCAAATCTTTGGTGTATTCGCTGGCGTGGGACAGATTGCCGTAGATAAAGTTAACGGGGTTATTGATTTCGTGGGCGACTCCCGCCAGCAGTTGTCCGAGACTGGACATTTTTTCGGTTTGAATCAGTTGGGCTTGGGTATTGTGCAGTTCTGTGAGGGTTTTAGCTAGCTGTTCGGCTTTTAATCGATCGGCAGTTGCTGCATCGAGACTTTCTTGATAAAGTTCTGCTTGGTGAATGGCGATCGCAGCTTGAGCCGCTAAATGTTGCACCAATTCCTGTTCTGCTGTTTGCCAAACTCTGGGCCCCGAACACTCATGGGCAATCAGCAACCCCCACAATTGGGAATCTTTGCCCCTCATGGGCACAATTAAACTTCCTCTCACCTGCAAATCTTCCAAAAATTCGCGGTGACAGGCTGTTAAATCCTCAGTATAAATATCATTAATTGCTCGCACCCGCCCGGTTTGAGAAAAGCAGTCTGAGGCTTCGGTAAAGCATTCTTGTGGAGATGTGATACCTAAAATTGACCGCCACTGGCCGCAAACAGCTTCGACAACTACCTCGCCCTGTTTGTCTTCTGCAAACTGGTAGATTACCGTGCGATCGGTATCCAACAAAAGTCTGACTTCTCGCACAATAGTTTGCAGTATGGTTTTTAAATCTAAGGTGCTGCGAATCTGGTCTCTAACTCGCGTCAATACTTGGGCAAAGTCCAAGGATTTTTGCAATTGGGCGGTGCGTTCTTGAACTTGACGCTCCAAGTTGGCATTTAGGGCTTGCACTTCTTTATAAAGAACGTACTGCCCAATTGCCGCACAAAATTGGCTGCCTATAGCTAAAGCTTGCTCTATATCCTCCAACTTCCACTCTGGTGACTGACCTTTTTTAATTTCTCGCCAGAGTTCAAAGGATTGTCTGGGAAGCCTTTGTGCAGCGCTGCTATCAAAGCGCCCCGCCCACATTTTTTCGGTATCAATTTCATTGCGAAAAATGGTCAAACAGCCGACTATTTTTTGTTGGTAGTGGAGCGGAATTACCAGCAAACCCCGAATTTTAGTAGTTTGGAAAGCGGGAACTAAAACTCTAAATAAAGGTTCTTTGTATAAGTCTGTAATTATCCAAACTGGAAATTGAGCATTAGTAATAATTGGGAATTTGGGAAGTTCTTCGGTATTTTTGAATCCTTTGGTTAGCCATTGCTGCCAGAGAGGATGAGCTTCGATCGCCTTGACTGTTTCCCAGTCGGGAAGTGTGGGTTGTTCTCCTGTGGCGAACAGTTCAAAGGTAGCATCACTTTGGGCAGGGGGAATGGAAAATGCTCGATCGATCTTGGGAACCGATAACTTTTCACCCTTGATGTTGGGGGGGTTGAGATAGAGTCTGCCGCCACTGCCGCCCAAAGCGGTGACGGTGGCTTCTAAACCTTGTTGCAGTTGAATGTTAGCGTGACCGTACAACAGGGCTGCTATGCGGCTCAGGGTAGCTTCCCGGGTGGCTTGAGAGCGGGTTTGCTGGAGGAGGAGCGCGTGGGCGATAGCGCTAGACAATTGATCTGATACGAGCTGAACTACTTCTAAATCTGCTGGTGAAATATTGAGGGGGGCACAGTGGTGAGACACTAAAAGTCCCCACAGTTCTATGTGAATTTTTTGATTGTTTCCTGGCTCGTATCGAGTCAAGCAGGTCCGGGCATCGCAGATATCTATGTTGCTGTTTTCCGACGCGATCGTGCGGTGCAAAATCGGGACGACTAAGGAAGATTGCACTCCCATTGCCATCAGGTAAGCTGTGTGGCAAGGATCGAGCGCTCGGTAGTGCATCTCTTCATTTACTAAAGGTTGACCGGTGTCTGCAGCATCAAGGGGACTCAGGACGATCGTCCCGGAGTTAACATCTATGATTGTCCGCAGGCGCATACTCACATACATCTCCCGGGCGTGTGCGGGAATGTCGTCTGCTGGAAAGTGCAGTCCTTTCAAGGAAGGGAGACGGTTGTTATTAATTGACTCAGCAACAACTTCTCCACTCCCGTCAACACTAAATCTGTAAATCATAATGCGATCTGTTTTCAAAAAAGACCGCACTTCTACTACCGTACTGGTTAAAATATCTTCTAATTCTAAAGATTTGCGGATGCGTTCAGTTATCCGCCGTACCAAAACTTCTCTGTCTAGTTTATGATGTAATTCTTGCGTATTTTCTGTGAATTGCATAATAAATCTCCTTTTGTAATTATACAATGATAATAAAAAGTTTTGATGTGCTGTTGGAGCGCTCAAACTCAAATGCACCACCCTGAGTTTTTGATTCAACCGATCTGTACAGTTAATCGGTGGCGCACTGGTGAGAGACGACGGTCTATCGCCTTTGGCGCCTTGGGATCGTAAAAATCTGCGATCGCGCCGGTTGAGTCCCTGCCTTCAACCTGCTGAGCGACTTAAGCAAATAATAATTATTATTTTAATCCTCTTATAAATTTCTCGCAATATTAAACTCTTACTATCAAAACTATTGATTGTTAGGATAGTTTGACATTTCTTGTAAAACTTTATACAATGATAACGAACGAAAGAATTTGAATTTCTATCAGCCCGCAAGGCGCTGACTAATTTCCTTGCGCACGCTCATCAGAATTTTACCCAAATGATTTTGACCGGTTCGGTCGCAGCCACACCCCCAGTAGTAATCCGTTGGCGAATCCTCGACAATCATTCGATCCCCTGTGGCGAGGAGAATAGCTTGAATGTCTGTATGAACGAGAAACTTAGTTAAAACTGCTTCGCGCATAATAGGAATTTTCACCGCTTCCCAATCAGCGCGAATCCGGTGGTTGGGATCGCGACCTAATTTGGCGGCTTCCTGGGGAGTTGCTACGGCTCGAATCGTCGCCACTAATCTTTCATCAGTGCTAACAAATTTTTGTGCTTGATAGTAATGTTCCACAGTCAACCAATCTTGACCGTGCAGACTAATGTCGTGTAGTGAAAAATTAGAAAAGCAGCCGTAAGGCTCCTCTACTTTATAAAAATAAATTATCATTAGATTTGAGATTTTATATTTTACAGGATTTAGGTAGAATGTAATTATTCATGGTGCGCCTAAAGCACCTCACCGCACTCTTAGTAACGTATCAAACCACTTTTTGTCAAGAGTATTTGAGATTAGATTCTACAAGCAGCGCGGGGCTGGTATTAAAAAATCCTCGCATCGACTTTATTTAAAATAGAAGTTACGCTTTTGAACCCCGTTTATTGGAAAAAATTGGGCTTGGCCACAAAAAATCTAGGAATCAACTGGCTTTCTGAGGAATAGTGCGTAATTCCTATTGTTAAATTAACGATTAAGAATTGGGAATGAAGAATAAGGAATTGGGATTTAAGAATCTTCCTTTTTCCTTCTTTCTTCGTCCTAAAACGGCATCAGCTTTTTAAGAGCGCGGTTAGCGATATCAGCATAACGCAGTTCACCGCACAAAATTTTGCTCGTCAACTGAGTAGCGATCGGCAATTTGACGCCCGCTCTGCAAGCAGCTCCTGTAAACTGATAGAATGCTCTAGCCAAGCGACCGGCCCAAACCATATCAGTTCCCCATTTTTGGGCGATCGTTTGATTATACTGCTCCTTAGCGTCGCAGGCACCTCCAAGAGTTCGATATATCGCCTGAGCAGCATTAAATTGGCTAAATAGGGCAGGTCGAATCCCCTCGCCGGAGAGGGAGTCGGCAAGACTGGTGGCGTCTTCTACAAGCAGAGTATTTTGCGAGTGCAATCGGCATCCCACAGACTAATGGGGTGTTCCCGCACGTTGCTGACACTAACATCAGCACCGCACTTAGTGGCGCAGTCGGCCAAAATTTTCTTGATATCTTTTGGCTTGTCGCCGCGCATCGCAGCAATACTCAAAGAGTAGCCGTCAGCTTTGGGAAAGCTCCAGATAAAACCTTTTTTAATAGTACCAAAATCGAAATTGAGCGAATCGCCTTTGATTGAGCGAGTTTCTAAACTTGCGATCGAACAGAGTTTTGGTTCTTTCCAAAACAGAAGGTTCCTGCTTTGCGTGGTGATAACCTGCTGTGCTACCTGCCGGGCTTGCACCGACAATAATGCCATCAAACATTTTTGGTTATGGGTAATTGGTTATTGGTAATTGGTTATGGGGAACAGGGAATTAGTAACTGGTAATTGCTAACTTATGAGTGTTAAATATTGAGTTTTTAACTCAAAAATCACAACTCATCGAGAGTCTGGGCGTTGTTCGCGACCGGCTCTCGGCAATCTCAAAACTATTCCTATTCCCCAGGCCCAATTTCCCATTCCCTAAACTGTCGTGATATCTTTCTCTTTCGCTGCTAGAACTTCTTCTATTTTGGCAATGTACTTGTCCGTCAGCTTTTGAATTTTATCTTGCAAGTCCCGCGATTCATCTTTAGAGAGATCGCTGCTTTTTTCCTGCTTGCGAATCGAGTCAACGGCATCGCGGCGGATATTGCGAATTGCAACTTTACCTTCTTCAGCAAACTTACTGGCCATTTTGACAAATTCTTGGCGTCTGTCGCTCGTCAGCGGCGGAATGTTCAAGCGAATAACTGAACCGTCGTTGTTGGGAACGAGTCCTACATCTGACAGGGAAATCGCTTTTTCGATCGAGTTGAGCGCTGTGCGATCGAACGGTTGAATGTTGATCGTAGTCGCATCCGGCGTGCCAATATTGGCAAGGGATTTGATCGGAGTTGGAGAGCCGTAATAGTCTACCATGACTCGATCGAGGAGGGAGGCGTTGGCCCGTCCCGTCCGAATAGTATTAAAAGACCGTTGAGTAGCCTCAACTGCCTTTTGCATATGATCTTCTGCTTCAGCTAACTTCACAAAAACCTCCGACAAGAGTTCCAATAGATTCTCCCATTACAGCTCGGTAGATGTTGCCCGACACCGAGAGGTCAAATACCATAATAGGAATATTATTTTCTTTGCAAAGGGCGATCGCCGTACTGTCCATCACCCGCAAATCTTGATTCAAGACGTGGGCATAGGTGAGGGTTTGATACCTGCGCGCGTTGGGGTTGAGGTGGGGGTCGGAATCGTACACCCCATCTACCTTAGTAGCTTTAAAAATCACCTCTGCATCAATTTCAGCCGCCCGCAAAGCTGCTGTAGTATCAGTAGTAAAAAAAGGGTTGCCAGAACCGGCACCAAAAATAACTACTCGTTTTTTTTCGAGGTGGCGAATCGCCCGCCGCCGGATGTAGGGTTCAGCTACTTCTTGCATGGCGATCGCCGATTGCACCCTCGTTGGCACTCCTACTTGTTCTAGGGCATCCTGCAAAGTGATAGCATTCATCACCGTAGCAATCATGCCCACATAATCAGCCGTTGCCCGATCCATCCCTGCCGAAGCAGCTTTCACCCCGCGAAAAATGTTGCCGCCACCGACAACAATCGCGATTTGAATGCCTTCGGACACGACTTTGGCCACTTCCTGGGCGATCGACTGAACGACTATCGGATCGATGCCGTAGCCCAAGCTGCCCATCAGCGCTTCACCGCTGAGCTTCAGCAAAACCCGCTGATAAACCATCCCCATGCCGCCACTATTTTTTTACTCTGTTTGCCTCCACCATAAGATAGCAGCATGGGTGCATTTTGAACATCAATTACCCAGAACAGACCCAAAAGCCTGTTCCAGAACTGTTGACTGAGAACGGTTGACTAAATTTAATCCTTGGGGACAAAATTAAGAGCAGCAGAATTCATGCAGTAACGCTGACCGGTAGGTTTCGGCCCGTCGTTAAATACGTGACCGAGATGAGCGTCGCAAACAGCGCACAGTACCTCTGTTCGGCGCATGAACAAGCTGTTATCCGACTCGCACTTGACATTTTCTTCGCTAACGGGAGCGTAGAAACTCGGCCAACCGGTACCGGAATCGAACTTTGTTTCTGATTTAAATAGCTCAGTGCCGCAGCAAATACACTTATAAATTCCGGTTTTTTTGTTGTCGTGATATTCGCCGCTAAAAGCTCTTTCCGTTCCCTTCTTTCGGGCGACTTTAAACTGTTCTGGCGTGAGTTGTTGTTGCCATTCTGCGTCGGTTTTTTGAACTTTTTCAGTCATGATTTGATGTTTGGTTAAGATGTATTTAGCTGTTGAGTGTTGACGGTTAGCTGTTAACTGTTGAGTGTTGACGGTTAACGGTATATTGCTAGTTAACTCATGCCTCCATTAATATTAACCTAATTGGCTCGAAATGAACATACCAGGGAAAAGGATTGTCCTTAATAGCCCTCCACTTTTCTTTGAAAACTTCGGCTTGCAAGTTATAATCTTGGGAATCATTGGGAGGCGAGTGCAATTTGAGATATAATGTCACCCGGTGCGGAGTTTCCACAGTCGAGGCGATCCAACAAGCAAAAGTATTTTCACGATCGCACCCGCTAACAAAACTCAGTTGATGAGCCCGAATTCCCACAGAAACTAGAGATTTGGGAATTGGTTCGACTACAGTCAGAGTACAGCCCCAGTCGATCGCCTCCACGAGACTTTCTGCGATCGGTTTAGCTGCTGAGAAATTCTTGCAGCCCGTCAACTGGGCGACAGTGAAATTGCCAGGGCGATCGAAAATATTCTCTTTGGTATCAAAGGCGATCGGTCTTCCCTCGGCCAACACCAACAGATTTTTGCACACCCGGTAAACTTCCTCTAAATTGTGGCTGACAAACAAAGTAACTCCCCGATAATTAGCCAGAGTCTGCATTAACTCGCGTTCCAGTTGACTCCGCAAATGAGTATCCAAAGCAGAAAACGGTTCGTCTAACAGCAGCAATTCTGGAGAAGGGGCGATCGCCCTCGCCAAAGCCACCCGCTGCTGTTGGCCTCCCGAAAGTTCCTGCGGGTAGCGGTTTTCCAGTCCCGACATTTGCACCGAAATTAGTTGTTCTTTTACCCGAAGTTTTTGCTCGCTTTCAGATAAATGCTGCAAGCCAAACGCAATATTTTCAGCCACTGTCAGGTGAGGAAATAAAGCATAGTTTTGAAACAAAAAACCGACGCGGCGGTCTTTAGAAGGTACATTAATGCCCTGTGCTGAGTTAAATAAAACCTTGCCGTTGACGGCAATTTTACCGCTGCTGGGAGTTTCTAAACCAGCGATGCAGCGGAGAGTCATGCTCTTACCAGAACCCGACGCGCCCAAAATTCCCAGCACTTCCGAGCCGATATCAAAACCGACATCTAAGGCAAAGCCAGAGAGAGGTTTAAAAATGTTTAAACAAAGTCCGCTTTCCGGTTGTTGTTTTTGGGGTTTTGTGTTACAAGTAGACGCGACTTTGGGAAGATTTGAGTGCAATCTTTGGCTCGAATTCGGTTTGGGCGATATCCTTTGTAAATCAGTCCAAAAATTAACAGCAGTTAGCACGCTCAAAGAAAGACTAAGAATAATCAAAACCCAAATACCAGCTTGCCTCATATCCCCTGCTTCCACAGCAAAATAAATTGCCGTCGGGATAGTTTGAGTTTGTCCGGGAATATTCCCCGCTAACATCAGCGTCGCGCCGAATTCACCCAAAGCGCGGGCAAATGCGAGAATAGTTCCTGCTAAAATTCCCGGCCATGCTAGCGGCAACATAATCCGCCAAAAGACTTGCCACTCGGAGGCTCCCAAAGTGCGAGCAGCGTTGAGAAGATTGGCATCAATTTGCTCAAAAGCTCCCAAAGCAGTTTTGTACATGAGGGGAAATGATACAACTGTGGCAGTAATGGCGGCGGCTTGCCAAGTGAAAATTATAGTAAAGTCGAATTGTAGCAATAATTGACCGATCGCCCCATTTCTCCCAAACAGCATCAGCAGCAAAAATCCAACTACTGTCGGCGGTAAAACTAAGGGAGAAATGAAAATGCCTTCAATCAAAGCTTTACCTCTGATGCGAGTTGAAAGCATCCACCGGGCGGCGGCTATTCCCAGGAAAAAGGTGAGAAATGTCGCAATAGTGGAGGATTTTAGAGATATCCAGAGCGGAGAAATATCAAATTCCATCTATAAATAAATCCGCGTTAATCAGCGCTTATCTGCTTTCATCAGCGGTAAAAAATCCCGAATTAGTTAGTTATCGAACTATGCCAAATCCATATTTCTGAAATACTATTTTAGCTCGATCGCCCGCCAAAAAGTCAACAAACGCTTTTGCAGCAGCGGGATTGCGGCTGTTTCTGATAACTGCCAGCGGATAAACAATGGGCGAGTGCAAATTTTCCGCAGCCGTTAGACGCACAGTTACTTTGTCGGATGCTTTGGCGTCAGTCGTGTAAACTATGCCAGCATCCGCATTGCCGCTTTCGACAAATGTCAGCACTTGGCGGACGTTATTTCCTAGCACTAATTTTTGCTGGAGTTGCTGCCACAATCCAAGCTTAGTTAGCATTTCCTGAGCGTATTGGCCCACAGGTACGCTTTTCGGTTCGCCGATCGCAATTTTCTTGATTCTAGCATCTGTTAACTGTTTGAAATCGCTCAAAACTATGCCATTTTTAGGAGTAATCAAAACCAGGCGATTTGTCAGCAAATTGCGCCGCGTGTCGTTAATCAGCAAATTAGCTTGCTGCAAAGCATCCATTTGTTTGGTAGCAGCGCTCAAGAATACATCTACCGGGGCTCCCTGCTGGATCTGCTGTGCGAGGGCGCCGGAAGCACCAAAATTATAAGTGATAGTAACATTGGGATTGCTGCCTTGATAAACAGTCTTGATTTCTGCGAAGGCTTGTGACAGACTGATAGCCGCAGATACGGTTAAAGACGTGCGCTGTTGGGCTGTTGCGACTGGAGAAACACTCTGAAATAAGTTCCAACTAATCAGCAGTGCTAACGCCGCGAGGGCTGCGACAATCAAATTGAGAATGCGTGTATTTTTTAAGTTCACCGAAAATAGTTTTGAATTTTAATTTTAAGTTACTCGGAAACCATTATAAAACTATCTTCTTCTCTTTCTTGCTTCGCGCTCTTCGGGGTTCGTTAACAGAAGTTAGGTCCTACTTAAAGCGATAAGGTGCGCAGTGCGCACCCCTACATTATTAGGTTCTGCATCCAGGATTGTTAATTTAAAACCTCGCTATTCTCGCCATTTGACAGAACAGCCGATCGCCTCTGTAGTTGAAGGCTCCACGGGTTGGCTGTTGAGCAATTGGTCGATCGCACTCCGCAAATAAGAAACTTGCACCGCCGCCGAATCGTCGGCGCTGTCGTCAATTAAACCTTTATAGCGCAGTTTGCCGTCTTGGTCTAACAAAAAAACCTCCGGCGTTTTAGAAGCCCCAAAACTTTCAGCCACATCTTGAGCAACATCTCGGATGTACGGGAAGTTGAGTTGATTGTCGGCTGCAAAAATTTTCATGTTCTCAAAACTGTCGTCGGGATGCTGGTTTGCATCATTAGCATTAATCCCGATTAAAGTAACATCTCGATCTTGAAACTCTGCTTGAATTTCTTTAAGGCGATCTAGATACAACTTCACGTAAGGACAGTGATTGCACATAAATATCACCCCAATAGCTCGATATTTTTCTAAATACCGAGCTAAATGGTGAACATCTTCGTCTACTCCCGGCAGTTCAAAATCGGGAGCGTAGCCGTTAATCGGAGTGCCGGTTGTTTCCATTAGTAAACTCATTTTTTGAGGGTATGAAGATCGGTATTTGCAACGAAAGAAAGATGAAACTCCTGGTATCTATAAAATTGGCTGTTTTTGGGCTTTGTCTTAATTCTAGCCTTGCCCGCAGCCAATTTTAACTCATACTTACCCGTTTATTCCTCGCCCTGTTTTAGCCAACCTTGAGCCAGAGCTTGATACCCAATCATTTTGTACGCTAATTTGGCTGCGGTAAATTCCGAAACAACAGAATCTACAACAGGTGCTAATTCCATAATGTCACAGCCGATGACTTCGTAGGACTCGAAGACGCGACGCAAAAATCCGGTGAGGGAATACCAATTTAACCCGCCCGGTTCGGGCGTTCCCACCCCTGGAATTAAAGTCGGATCGATGCCGTCTAAGTCGATCGTCAAAAATACTCGCTTAGTTGTTATGCTGGCAATTGCCCGATCGGCCCAATCCGGTTGAGTAGCAATTTCGCGAGCTCGAATCACGTTTAGCTGTTTTGCTTTAATCAAGTCGGCTTCTTCCTTGCAGATAGCGCGAATCCCGATTTGCAGTGTCGGTAAGCCCATATCGACAACGCGCCGCATCACGCAAGCGTGGTTGTGAATCGAGCCTTCGTACTCGTGCCGCAAGTCGCCGTGGGCGTCGATTTGCACGACTGTGAAAGGTTCATCCGGGTATGCTTGGCGATAACCTTCGACAACACCGGCGGTGATGCTGTGTTCGCCTCCGAGGGAGATGACAAATTTATTTTCGGTAACTAGCTGGTGGACTGCGGCTTGGGTGACTTGCAGCATTTCTGATGATGAAACCAGTTGTCTGTTGCGAGTGTCGGCGATCGGCTCTTTTGTATAAATTCCGACATCGTAGCAAACTTCGGAATCCAATTCTTCGTCATAGCACTCGAGTTGATGAGAAGCTTCTAGAAGTTTCGCCGGCCCGTTTTCGCACCCCCGGCGGTAAGTGGTGGTAGCTTCGTAGGGAATTGGTAAAATTACTACTTTGGCGGTGTCGTAGTCTGGTACAATTTCCGACCCCAAAAACGGTACGACAGCAGTGGAAATGATCGTTGGCATAAGGGAAATTTCAATAAGGCAAACAAGTCAGCATCTTTAATCCTGACATAATATCGGCTCTAACTGCAAAGGAAGAAGGAAGAGGGAAGAAGGAAGAAGGAAGAAGGAAGAGGAAAGAGGGAAGAGGGAAGAGGTATTAACCGCAGAGAGCGCTGAGGACGCTGAGGGAAGAGGGATGAGGGTTTGGGATTTATGTCCTAGCGGTTGCCTCGAATTGCGATAGGGTTTGTAGTAATGACTTGAGTCCTTTGCAGCCTTGCATTCATCTAAAATCTAAAATCTAAAATCTAAAATCTAAAATCCCATGACATCTTCTACTCCCACTTCGTCAACTGCTGTTGCACCTCAAACTTGGCTGTGGAAAGGCTTTCCGATTTGCTACCAGGCTGCGGGTTCGCAGGGGCCTGCGGTGGTGTTCGTCCACGGTTTCGGCGCGTCTTGGGGCCACTGGCGCAAGAATTTGCCGGCGCTGGCTGCTGATTGTCGCTGTTATGCGATCGACCTCATCGGTTTTGGTGGTTCTGCTAAACCCGCGCCCAAGCTTGAAATTGACTATACTTTTGAAACTTGGGGACAGCTAATTGCTGATTTTTGTCGGGAAGTTGCGGGCGGGCCGGCTTTTTTGGTAGGAAATTCGATCGGCTGTGTGGCAATAATGCAAGCCGTAGTGGATTTTCCCGATATTGCTTCTGGCGTAATTTTAATCAATTGTTCCCTGCGGTTGCTGCACGATCGCAAACGCGCCGAATTGCCTTGGTATCGCAGTTTTGGAGCGCCAATTGCACAAAAAATTTTAAATGTCAAGTGGATTAGTCAATTATTTTTTAAACAATTAGCAACGCCAAAAACAGTAAAAAAAGTGCTTTTGCAAGCTTATCGCCGTCCTGAAGCTGTCAGCGACGAACTGGTAAATATTCTGCTGGAGCCTGCTAAAGACAGCGGCGCAGTGGAAGTATTTGTAGCATTTATCAGTTATTCTCAAGGGCCGCTACCGGAGGATTTGTTGCCCAGTTTAAGCTGTCCGGCTTTGATTTTGTGGGGTACGGACGACCCTTGGGAGCCGATCGCATTGGGGCGAGAATTGGCAAAGTTTCCGGCTGTTGAAAAGTTTATTGCGCTGGAAGGCGTAGGTCATTGTCCCCAGGATGAAGCGCCGGAATTGGTCAATCCTATTTTACTCGATTGGATTAAAGAGCGATCGGCGTTTGCAGAAAATTAGCGCTTTTGCTCTTTTGGTGCTGGAAGAATTAGATTATTGAACCGCGAAGACGCAAAGGACACGAAGGAAGAAGTAGGAAGAAAAAATTAGGAAACGGCAGTGCCGTTTCCCTACCAAAAATAACATTGTAGGGAAACGGCAGTGCCGTTTCCTCGGTATGATAAGGAGTGCAGCCGGAATTGATATTACACGAATATGAAACTATCAAGAGTAAAGCCGCCTTGAATGACAGCAATTTGGTCAGATGTACCAGCCAAATTGATGGAGTTACCAACTATATTGTAGTTGGAAAGATTCCCACTTAACTGAATGCGATCGAGTCCCTGTTGGAAATCCTGAATCAGTGCAACTCCTGTTCCCTGATAGTAGCTAATTGCCGCATCACCGAGAACAAAAACATCTCTACCCCGACCACCAATCAGCACATCCGTTTCATTGCTTCCCGGTGCAGCACTTGATGGGTTGACTCCAATCAGGGTATCATTGCCGCGCAAACCTGAGAGTGTATCGTTACCATCTCCTCCTACTAAAGAATTGTTTTGGATGTTTCCGGTAAGGACATCCACATTTGGAGTACCTGTGACGTTAACGAAATTCTCTACCGTAAAATTCAGAGTGCCGATACCGGGTAGATTGTTAACCGCCAAACGATTTTGCGACAAATCCACATTAATAGAAGCTGTGCCGCTACCTGTAGAAGCATCGATGGTATTACTCTGTCCTAAAGGAGCAATTATTTGTTCTATATTTTGCAGGGTATCTGTACCTGCTGCGCCTTTATCTACTATGCCTTTCGCCTCAAGGCTAATGCTGCTGGTAAGGGAAAGATAGCTCATTGTATCCGTGCCTAATCCTCCAATTACGCTATCAGTGCCGCTACTACCTAGAATGAAGTTATCTAAACTATCTCCGGTAATATTGTCGTTTCCTGCTGTGGTGCTAATACTGTTAGCTGGCGGAGGGGGTGGAGTTGGATTTTGGGGAGGTAGAGCAGAATTAGTAATTTGTGCGCCTTGATTTTGAGGAGGTTGGTTGCCCGGTGCGCCTTGATTTTGAGGAGGTTGGTTGCCCGGTGCGCCTTGATTTTGAGGAGGTTGGTTGCCCGGTGCATTGATTGAATTAGGAAATAGTTGTGGCATGATGTAATTACCTGGATTAGTTTTCTAAGTTTGAAGAAGCTTTCAGGCTAAAGGAGTGAATTCTCGATCGGCCTTTGAGTTAGTCTCTACAATCATTAAGTTGGTTGAATATGACATTTACCCCTGTCCTAGGATTACAGTTTTGTAATCTGGAGAAATTAGGGTTTTTCCGAATTTTGAGGTAAATTACGATCGCCCGGTGGACGCGGTGGAATGCCCAGAATTTTAATCAACTCTGCTTCGGTGACTCCCAACTTTTTCGCTGCACCGGGAATATCTAAACGAGGACGGGGCGGTGGGCTGGGCGGGCGATTATTTTCGCTTGGCGGTTCCGGCGGTTTGGCGGGTAGGCCCAAAGCTTCGATTAACTCGGCTTCGGTGACTCCTAATTGTTTGGCAGCAGCAGGAAAATCTATACGGGGCGGATGTCTGCGCTCTTGACTGGGTTCGGGCTGGCTCTGGGCTAGTACAGTATTAGAATTAGCTGTAGTCCGATCGGGGAAAGTCAAGCTGCTAAATCCCAGCAGCAAGGCTGTAGCAGGTAATGCGAGCATTGAAGCAATTTTCATGAGAGTTACGATCGCCGACCTAAAAATGTTTATAGCTACATCAAAACCCCCAAACATTACCTGCAACACTGCGGATGGATTACAGTTTTGTAATTTAAGTAAATCCCTGATGGCGGTATAATCGCAACCGAATATGTAAATCTATGAATGTTCTATACGTTGAAGATGAAGAAAAAATTGCCAATTTTGTTTGTATCGGCTTGAAAGAACAAGGTTTTGTTGTGGATTATTGCGATAATGGTAATGATGGCTACGATCGGGCGATGGATAATGAGTACGATGCGATCGTCCTGGATATTGTTTTGCCGGGAAAAGATGGATTATCTATTCTCAAACATCTGCGAAAGGCTGGACGCAACGTACCCGTGATTTTATTAACTGCTCGCAATGAACTAGACGATCGCATTGAAGGGTTACATCTCGGTGCTGATGACTATTTAGCTAAACCGTTTTTTGTTGAGGAGTTAGTTGCTAGGATTTATGCTGTAGTGCGTCGGGCTTCGGGCGATCGCCAAAATATTCTAAGTGTTGGCCCAGTTAAGCTCGATCGCATTTTGCGAGAAGTTACCTGCGATCGCCATGCGGTAGAACTTACAACTCGCGAGTTTAATTTGTTGGAATATCTGATGCGATCGCCTGGCCGGGTACTCACCCGCACGCAAATCCTCGAACATATCTGGGGTTATGATTTTAATCCGAATACAAATGTAGTAGATGTATGTATTCAACGCATTCGCAAGAAAATTGAACCGATAGGCGGTACAGGATGGGTTGAGAGCGTGCGGGGCGTTGGCTATCGGTTTCGCAAACCAGATTCCCCATCGTGAAACTGCAATCTTTTCGCTTTCGGATTACTTTATTATCTGCTGTTCTGGCAAGTGTTGCTCTGATTGGCTTTAGTATTGTTTCGTGGTGGTTGATTTACGATGCTAAGGTCAAGCGTCTTGATGCTGAAATCAAGAATCAGTTAATCCAATCTACCCGCCCGCAATCGACGCAATGGGATGTTTATAGTGATTCTTTGCCCTCAGTTTTGGGCATGAATGATGGGGAAACAACCGCGGCTTTGCTGGTGACTGATAGAGATGGTAATTTGCTCTACCGATCGAGCCAGTGGCAAGATGAACTTGATGCTAATTCATTATGGCGATCGCTGCCCCAACCGCCTCCCGATCCTGCTAGAATACCTTTTCAATTAGAACCTCCCCCTCCACCCTATCCACCACCTCCACCCTATCCGCCACCTCCCGATCGACCGGATTCATTGTCACCGAGAGAAAGAAGACCCCCGCGCGATCGACCTCCTCAATTCGATCGACCGAATTTTCCTCGAGTTTTCAAAGCTAAACTAGCAACCCAGCGTACTAGCAGGGCAGTTTGGCGTGTGGGCGCGATTCATTCTCCTCAGACTCAAATAGCGATCGCTGTTAACTTACAAGCGATCGATCGGGAAATGGCATCAATTCGCAATATCTTTCTATTTTCTATTCCCGTAGTGCTGTTATTCGTAGCGGGTGGAGCGTGGTTGATATCTCGGAGTATTCTATATCCCATTGGGCGACTCACGATGGCTATTAGCAATGTTACCGTACAAGGGCTCGATCGGCGCGTCCCTGTCGGTTCAACGGATATAGAGTTTGTAGAATTAATTTTTGTGTTCAATCAGATGTTAGAACGTCTGGAGCGAAGTTTTAAACAAGCTTCTCGTTTTAGTGGAGATGCTGCTCATGAACTGAAGACACCGCTGGCAATTTTGCAAGGCCAACTAGAACGGGCTTTGCATCAAGTTGAATCGGGTTCTGAGGTGCAGCAAACTCTGAGTAATTTATTGGATGAAGTGCGCCGTTTGAGTGAAATTACCCGTAAACTTCTCTTACTTTCTCTAGCCGATGCTGGACGTATGGGTTTACATTTGGTTGAGGTGAATATGTCGGCTTTGCTATCGGAAATTGCCGAAGATATGGAACTGCTAGCACCGCATTTAGATGTGCAAATGGCAATTGCTCCTAATTTATATATCAAGGGCGATCGCGATTTGCTGGTGCAGGTTTTGCAAAATCTAGTTGGTAATGCGATTAAATATAATTTACCGAAGGGTTGGCTCAGGTTACAGGCTAACTGTCAGGGAAAAAGAGTAATTGTGAAAATTGTCAATAGCTCTCAAGATATTTCTTTGAGGGAGCGCGATCGCATTTTCGAGCGCTTCCATCGCGGCGACTCCACACAGATCCAAAAAATCGAAGGATCGGGATTGGGGCTAAGCTTAGCAAGGGAAATCGCACGGGCGCACGGCGGCGATATTCAACTAGATGCTGCCATACTTGGTCAAACAGGGTTTATACTGAGTTTACCTGTGGGCGATCGCGATTAACCTTATAGCAATTAAGCAGCTTGGCTAAGACTTTGGCTAATTCGGATTTTAAAGTTAATAGATCCCTAGTCAATCATAGGTCTGTTTAGGATTAATCCTCTTGCTGATAAGTACAGCAAAATACCATTACAAAGATGCCAAACAAAATGAGTACCCGTTGAAAAATAAGGACAAATTGCTCGATCGAGAGTGCGGAATGAAAGGGCTAACAGGAATACCCCCGATGCTGCTAATAGAACAAATGGCTCACGCTTTTGCTGTTGATAGTGATATACTCCAAGCCCTAGTAAGACTAAAAATGCAGGAGCATAAGAAAGAGAACCTTTGTAAATTTATTGCTGAAGTTGCTGGCCAAGAAAAATCCTAAGAGCAATCCTCCTACATATCCATATTTCATCCTAACTACTTGACGGCTATAGAGCCATAAAAACACAACCTGAAAGAGCATAATAGGAATCACATCTAGTAATCTCCCCCATTGTGTCGCAAATGTATGAAATAGCGCACTTCCAATACCAATACTGGTGGCTAAAGTAATCAACATCCAAATACCCGTGGGTACTTTTTGCTGTCGCCGAGCCAATTGAAAAATAGCCCATGCTGCAATGAGAAAAGAAATATTAGATACAGCATTTAGTGGTTCACTCCATAAACCAGGCATGGTACGTTCGCAGTAAAGATCGATGTAATCATTCATCTCATGTCACTGTTGTGGGAGTTGAAGCCATACTACAGCAAAAGCGTTAAAGTGAACGAAAAAACCTGTCTCAAAGTTAATGAATTCCCCAATTTCTCCCGATCGCCGTTTTTTAAAATATAGAATTGCCCTGCTCATCAGTATAATCGTGATTATCCCTTTAGGTTATGCGGTGAGGTTTTCTCGCGGCCTTGCACCGGAATGGTTCAACGACTCTTTTGGGAGCATAGCTTATGAGGTATTTTGGATTTTGCTGGTAGTTCTGATCTGGCCGCGATTTTCCCCAATTATGGCGGCTTTAGCTGTGTGTCTAGCTACCTGCGGAGTAGAGTTTCTCCAACTGTGGACACCTCCGTTTTTACAAGCAATGCGAGCTACTTTACCCGGAAGGCTGATTTTGGGAAATCACTTTAGTTTGTCAGATTTTATCTCTTATTTTGTAGGGAGTTTTTTAGGTTGGTTGTGGGTGCGATCGCTTCATTTCACTTGCTTCCGCTTGTAACTTGTACTGAATTTAAATTGTATATTTTGATTGCCAGATCCCAAATCGTCAAATCCTCTCCCCATCAGCTCCTCTAACACCACAGACAATCTAGATGCACAAAAGCTTAATGATATGGTTGCCGTTATTTTCACTCAATTATAAGCGATCGGGTTAACTTAGAATTGAGAATTTTTAGGAGTTGAAGTGGGAGGTATATTGCCGCGATCTCGCCAGAGCAACAACGGAATGGTTAACGTTCCTAAAATCATCACAGTTCCAGTCATAATCCAAACTAGCACACGATTTGGGCGATAATCACCTCGCTCAATTTGCCAGAAAACTCGATTATAACGCCATGCTGCCAAGGCAATGACCGCAATCCCAAAAACGACCAGACTCAGCCCTAAATTTTCCGAGTTGAAGAAGGGAGGGGAGGCAACTTCTTGCTGAGTCACTGTAGCTTGAAATTGACGCAGAAATAAACTGAACCGACTGATCGCAAACCCAAAACCAATTAAAGCGAGTGAAGTTCGTAACCATGCAAGAAAGGTGCGTTCATTGGCCTGATGTTCCCGCTGTCGGTCTATTTTAGCACCCTTGTTCATCAACCCTACCTTTATAAAATATTTTAAGCTTTCCCTCGTTGATTATTGTTTCACTTGTGATGGCAGAGGGAAGTGTCGGTATTGCGATCGTGATTCATCATTACAAAAAAGATAATATCATAGGAATTGCGCAGAAACCGGATTTTTTCAGAAAAAGACTGTGTTATAGCTTTTAATCTCGGTAAAAAACCTTCCAGCAATCCGAGTGCGCAAGTCCTAGCTTACAAACCCGGTTTATACAAAAAAATCTTGGTTTGGTAATTAGGAATCTACGAATCAAGGGGGTTTCTGAGGATTAGTGCATCCAGGGCTTTATTAGTTAGTAAATCGCCAAAAAAGCGATCGCCCCCATCTCTACCAACAGAAAAGAAGAGGACACAGCATTGCTGTGTCCCTACAAATACCGCGGTTAAAATCCAGTTTAAAAAGACTTAGCCGCACCGCCGGACTGAGCCTTTTTCTGCAACCAATCCTGACCCAATCTGATTGTCACGTCCGACTGCAAAGAACCGGTACTCTCAACCAGCACGTCTCCAAAACCCAAAAACTGGCGAATCGCTTGAGCACCTTTAATATCGCCCTGTTGAGCTACTACAGTAGTTACCTCCAACGGTTCGGGCCAAGCTTTATAAACCTGAACATTCCGATAACCTGCTTGAGTCAGAGTATTGACAAAATCTTCAACAGCCGATTCATCTCCGGTACTATCTTGAATCGCCACCTTCAGAAAAGTTGCATCAGCATTCTCAATTGTCCAACTATTCTGACCGAAGTCAAAATGTTCTGACACCAGAGTTTCGATGCCACTTTGATCGGGCAACCAAAAACTCGCCTTGTAGTCCTTAGCATCGCTAAATTTGCCGGGAACCATTAACATCTGCACGCCAGCGCGATCGGTTTGAGTAGCAAAACCAGCCAAAGCCACCAATTCTTCTATACTCAAATTCGTGTCAAGGTGAGACTGAATCACCGACAAAATCTTCGGTAGCCGAGACAGCAAACCTACATTTACTTCCTGTTCTACAAAAGCCCGCATCAACAATTGCTGGCGCTGCACCCGCCCGATATCGCCCAAATCGTCGTGCCGGTAAAGCAAATATTGCACGATTTGTTCGCCGTTGAGTTTCTGCTTGCCAGCCTTTAAATTTATATATAAATGCTGGCTTTCATCCGTATACTTCATGTCCTTAGGGACATTAATAGTAATGCCGCCAAGTGCATCTACCAAACTTTTGATGCCTTGAATATTGACCGTGACATAACGGTCAATTCCCACGCCGCCCAAGAGTCCGCTGACTGCCTTCGCTGACGAAGCTGGGCCCCCGTAGTAATTAGCTTCGTTTATTTTCACCTCCCCTCTACCTTCAACATAGGTGCGAGTGTCTCGCGGAATGGAAAGCACGCTTAACTTTTTATTTTGAGGGTCAAACCTAACCAACAGCATGGTATCGGTTAAGCCCTTGAAAGAGTTTTGCCAGACCTCGTATCCCTGCTCCCTATCGGCATGGCCGTCGATGTCTGAACTCAGAACTTTAAGTCCTAAAACTAAAATATTAACTGGGCGAGTCAGCTCCGGCATCTTCATGTTGAGCTTTGCCATGTCGCCTTGAGAAAACACCGCCGCTTCTTCAGGGCTCAACTTTTGTTGCTGAAGCGGCGTTGTAGAAAGGGAGACGGCTAGCAATGCTCCGGCTGTGGCTGAGAGCATGGCTACTCCCGCCAAACCAAAACCAAAACCCAGCCAACGGCCTCGATGGGGCTGCTGGGAAGATTTTTTGGTTGCAGGTTGAGCAGTTGATTGTTGGATAGGGTCTTGATTAGGAATTTTTTGAGCTGGCACTGGCTTCCTCACACACAACAAAAATAAAAAAGATAATGGCAATATGTAGTATCAAGCTGAAGACGCAATCAATCAATACGGTAGGGGCTTAAAAGAACCCTAAATTATGATAAATGTTTGCCCACCACTTGCTCCGCTACGCGGCTAATTCCGGGCAACCATAGCGGTTGACGCTTCCAGAGGCGAACCATCAGTCCCAAAGCAACGATGAAATAGCTGGTTGTCAGCAGGCTACTCATTAATAACATGGGAAGTGTCGGAGATTCCGCAGAAATCGCTCCAGCTTCTAAAAGAATATGTCCTAATAGCCAACTAAAAGCAAGGGCAATTGCCAAGCGGCTGATGGCTTTGCGTTCGGGGCTGCCCTGACGGCGGTAAAGAGTCCACAGGGCGGGGAAAAAGCCGATGACTGGGATCATTAATACAAACAGACTTGCACGATCGAGTTCAGGATTTTCTAAGGGATCTGTATTTTTCATCATTCGCTACTCAATATTTGCAGAAGGTCAGATTTTGCACGAAAGTTATTTGTTAGAGGGAAAATTAATATCCTAAACCAAAATTCCCAGAGCAGGGCTGGTGCGATCGCCAAACTTGTCTGTCAAAGGCAAAATTTTTCGGCACTCCCGAACCCGCGACCGATCGTTGGCAACTTTTCGACCCGGAGACTCGTATTTTGATAAACTGGATACAGCACAGCAGACAGGAGAACAGACTTAGCCATGACCCAATCCCAAAAATCAATCGTTATTGCTCCATCCATATTATCAGCCGATTTTAGCCGTCTCGGAGAAGAGATTCAGGCTGTCGATCGAGCTGGGGCTGACTGGATTCACGTAGATGTGATGGACGGTCGCTTTGTTCCTAATATTACTATCGGGCCGCTGATTGTTGAGGCAATTCGCCCTGTTACTACCAAGGTGATCGATGTCCACTTGATGATTGTGGAGCCGGAGAAGTACGTCGAGGACTTCGCTAAGGCTGGTGCTGACATTATTTCGGTTCACGCCGAGCATAATGCTTCGCCTCACTTGCACCGCACCCTCGGCCAAATTCGGGAATTGGGCAAAATGGCTGGTGTGGTTCTGAATCCTTCGACGCCTTTGGAGTTGATCGAGTACGTGCTGGAACTTTGCGATTTAGTGCTGATTATGAGCGTCAATCCCGGCTTTGGCGGTCAAAGTTTTATCCCGGCTGTTCTGCCAAAAATTCGCCAGTTGCGCAAAATGTGCGACGACAAGGGCCTCGATCCTTGGATTGAGGTGGATGGCGGTTTGAAGGGGAACAATACTTGGCAGGTTCTGGAAGCGGGCGCAAATGCCATCGTCGCTGGTTCTGCTGTGTTTAAGGCGAATGATTACGCAGGGGCGATCGAGGGTATCCGCAACAGCAAGCGCCCGACCCCCGAGTTGGCTGCTGTTTAGTTGAAAATGCGATCGTGTCCGTCAAGTTACCAATAGACTTCTCCTCTCAAAGCAGATTTTGAACAGGCAACGAGGGCCTGTTCCACGATAATTATGGGAGAAGTCTAATAAAAAAAAGTGGTTTGCAGTCAGGACGAATAGTCATTATTAAAAAATGGAAGAGCAAATTCTTCCATTTTTTTGTGGGCGATCGAGCAAAAGTATTGCCCGGATTGTTAACTCAAGCTGTTTTACGATCGCACCCGCAGCGTCAGGCGCACTGTATCCCCAATAAAGTGAGGAATGCGCCAGCTAAAGAGGCATTTTTTGATAGTTTTCAGCAACTCCACATCCGCCAAAGTCGAAGCATCAGCATCCACAACTATGCGGCTGGCGCGCACTTTAGTGAAGACAATTTCTAACACCAATTCGCCATTTGTACCGGGCGGCACAGTCAGAGTTGCCAAGTGTTCGTTTAAACTATCGATCGCCACTTCATCCAACCCCGTAGCGCTAACGACTTCTACAGGTGATGTACTCCGCCTGTGCCGCTTTGACTTTGCGCTGGGGGCGCTGGCTAGTGCGGGCAATGGATACACCCGCTTCTGTGAGCGATTAAATGTGATGCCGCGTTCTTGTTTTTGTTCCATCCAGTCTGTGCAGCCATTATCTTCTACATAGCCTGTGCCGCCCAATACGCCCAGATATTCCACCGCTTCCGGCATTTCTACAGGAACGTTCATCGAGATGGATTGCGTACCCGGTTCGACGCGCACATCATCGCTGACAGCCACAAAAGCCGTGTACTGCGACAGAAGCTGATACGTTAGCGCCGTTTCTGTCACTGTTTCCACCCCCACCTTGGTTTCGTACTGCACCATCTGATTCATCAAATCTTTGATGCGCTGCCGCCCCCAAAGCTGGGCAACTGCCGGATTTCCAGGATCGGTAAAGTCGAGTTGGTAGGTTTGGACGTACTGGTGTCCGCCTGCGCTAACCCCTTTAATCTGCAATATTCCAGCTTCGCGATCGCCCTTTTTCCCAAACAGAACCAGCGGTTGTTCGGCAAATAAATCCGGCGCAACTGACGGATAAATTACCGGATTTTCGCCCTCTCCCTGCCAAGTAATTTCCAGATTTACCAACACCGGATTGTTGATTTGCCGGAAAAACTTTTCGACAAATTCCTTAGCTGGTTCGTCATGCCGGATTATCCGGGAGATTCCCCGCCCGATTTCCGCAATGCGATCGAGCAAAAAGCGATTGACGGAACTCCCCGCACCGAAACTGTACAGGCGATTCCCCGATTTGAGATGCTGCTGCACTTCGGCGAGAACTTGGTTTTCGTTGCCGATGTAACCGTCGCTGAGGAATACCACAGTTCGCAAGCGCCCGGATGGTGCGGGAAAATCGATCGCCGCCCGAATCCCGCCCAACATTTCCGTAGCGCCAGAAGCGCGCAGTTTGTTGATATATTCGATCGCCTGTTGTCGATTTTCTGCTGTATTCGGTAGCGGTTGTTTTGATAGTTGTCGCACTTTGTCGGAAAAATCCAAAATCGAGAAAGTATCCGCTGGATTCAATCCGTTAATAAATTGCCGCAACAATGCCTGACATTGCTGCAAAGGCGCACCGGATTGCGAACCGGAAGTATCGACTAAAAAAACGACATCTTTCGGCACAATTTCATCGGTTTTGTACTCGATCGCTGGAATCAAGTAAACTGCAAAATGCCCGCCGCGATCGTCCGAATGAGTTAATACCGTCGATTGACTTTCTCGACCCGCAATTTGATAGCGAACAATCAAATCTTTGTTGGGAATTGTATCTTGATTTCCCAACTGAATGCGCACCCTCAACCCATTTTTTTGGTCACTTGCTAAGGAAGTTTGGGGAGAGTCGAAATATTCAATTTGCAGTTGGTGGGATGGGGAATTGACATTACGAATCGGTACGCCAGCTTCAATTTCCAGCGTCACGCCGATATCGTGTCCCGATCGCATTCCCGGTGGCAAAATCGGGGCATTAAGGCGCGACGCATCGGGGACAATATCGGTATCGGAATTGACTGTCATTGGGGCTGGGGCGCTACCGCTAGCAGCCGTTTCATCCAGCGGCGTACCGGGAATATATCGCGGCCCGACAACCATCGGAAAAATGAATTCGTAATCGCCAGCTAAAAATTTCAAACTGTCAGTGTAGCGAATCGTGACATCGATTGATTCACCCGGTTTGATGTTGGCGAGGGACTGGGTGAAAATATTATCTCGCTCCTGTTCCAGCAAACCCGCAGTCCGCCCTTCTTGTTTGGCTTTTTCGTAAATTTGTTGGGCTTCTTCGCGTTTTTTGATGCTGCCTTTAATGGTGCGATCGCCAATTTTAATTTCCATCTCATCTACCGCTGCTTCCGCAGGTAGCGGGAAAATATAGACGGCTTCTAATGGCTTGGTGAAAGGATTTTCAAATTGCTGCGAGACTTCAACTCGCGATAAATTTCCGGCAATTTTTGCTCGGACTTCTGTATGTTTCAGGGGAAAAATAAGTTGTTCTCCCTCTGGGGAACGCACGTATAATCCACTGGTTCGCTCGGTTGGAGATTTCAATGATGGCATAAAAGTAGTCCTCCATAAATGATACATCAAAAGGAACTGCAACACGCATCGTCTCGACTGCCTACACTCTAGCGATTTCTTTTGGGTTTCAGCGCTTGATTTTATTTTATTTTATTTTATTTTGTTTTGTTTGCTTTGGATAAAGATTAGAAAGGGAAGCGGGAACGATCGATCGAGAAAAACAGCAGATTCCAGTAGGTATCGATCTGTCCTATTAAATAATGGCTTAGAGAACAGGAATTATGCAAAAAAATCGGTTTTTGGGAAAAATCGTCGCTTTTTTCGAGAAATATTGACGCATAAACCTGGTTTTTGGGTTCTCTAGAGCGTGTTTTCTTGCGTCTTAGAACCCCCCAGTACCCCTTAAAAAGAGGGGAGCAAGAGGGTCAAATTCCCCTTTTTGGAGCTCATAGCGAGCTGGGAAAATGTATCCTGTGTTACAGGGTAATGGTAATAGGTAATAGGTAATTGGCTCCAAATGACTAACCCATTACCCATTACCTATTACCAGTTCTTAGATCGAGTTATCACCATAGATCCGGGAGAGCCGATTTTTTGTATACGATCGAGCAAAAGGACACGGCATTTCCGTGTCCCCAGGGGTATCGATTTAGACCGCTACAAAATCTGCAACATTAATCAGCCCTGTTGACACATTGCTGAGAGTTGCTAACAGTTGACCGGAACTGGTAACTCGGAGCAAAGTAGAATTATTTTCTACAGTAATGCTCAGTTGCGAGAAACTTAAACCGCCTGTCAAGCCGATCGCATCGCGACCATCTTGAAAGTCTAAAATAGTCTCGCGACCGCTGTCGATACCTAAGATAAATCGATCGTCCCCAGTACCTCCAATCAAAGTATCATTCCCCTCATCTCCAAATAACCAATCGTCCCCAGCACTACCCAGTAAACTGTCTTCATCCTTGCCGCCATAAAGAGTATCGTTTCCAGCATCACCGTTAACGGTATCCTGACCTTCATTGCCAAACAACAAATCGTTGCCCAAATCACCGCATATCTGGTCTTGAGCGCCAGCGGAGCCGATCGCCAGAGGGCTGCCAATATCCCCGTACATAGTATCTTCTCCGTCGCCACCACAGAGAGTATCGCTGCCCTCATCCCCAAACAGCAGGTCGTTGCCCAAGTCTCCTAGGGCCAAATCATCACCCTTGCCACCACGCACTGTATCGTTTCCATTACCGCCAGAAAGGGAATCTTCGGCTTCTTGCCCGTTCAGGTAATCATCGCCACTGAGGCCAAATAGCAAATCGCGACCTGTAGAATCGATGTCTAAAGGGTTAAGAGTACCACCGTATAATGTGTCGTTACCCTCATCGCCAATTAAAGTATCGCTCTGTTTGTCTCCAAAAATTATGTCGTTATCTTTGCCACCGTAAGCAACATCTTCGTTCTTCCCCCCAAAAATTAAATCATCTTTAGCACCCCCGTTGAGGTAATCATCGCCCTCATTGCCAAACAGCACGTCGCTATCTTTGGCAGAGGGAAGAATGGTTATATTTCCTAGATCAATGCTGAGGTAAGATCCGCCGTAAATATTGTCATTGCCAGTGAAGCCAACCTCCAAGTCGTTACCATTTAAGCCGTCGATATTGTCATTGGTAATCGAACCCTCCAGAAAGTCGTCGCTTTCTGTACCGTTGGTGGTGCTATTTGTTTGGTTGGGGCCGCGAACAGCAGTCTGGCTGGGAAAGGTTATCTGCTTGCAAATGCAATCTTCGTCTTGAGTTTCTGGCGTTGGTGTGGGAGTTGGCGTCGGAGTCGGAGTCGGAGTCGGAGTTTCCGTTGGAGTCGGAGTTTCCGTTGGAGTCGGAGTTTCCGTTGGTGTGGGAGTTTCCGTTGGAGTCGGAGTCGGAGTCGGAGTCGGAGTTTCCGTTGGAGTCGGAGTCGGAGTTGGAGTCGGAGTCGGAGTTTCCGTTGGAGTTGGAGTCGGAGTCGGAGTCGGAGTCGGAGTTTCCGTTGGAGTCGGAGTCGGAGTTTCCGTTGGAGTCGGAGTCGGAGTCGGAGTTTCCGTTGGAGTCGGAGTCGGAGTCGGAGTCGGAGTTTCCGTTGGAGTTGGAGTCGGAGTCGGAGTCGGAGTTTCCGTTGGAGTTGGAGTCGGAGTCGGAGTCGGAGTTTCCGTTGGAGTTTCCGTTGGAGTCGGAGTCGGAGTTTCCGTTGGAGTTGGAGTCGGAGTCGGAGTCGGAGTTTCCGTTGGAGTTGGAGTCGGAATCGGAGTCGGAGTTTCCGTTGGAGTTGGAGTCGGAGTCGGAGTCGGAGTTTCCGTTGGAGTTGGAGTTGGAGTCGGAGTCGGCGTCGGCGTCGGTGGAGTCGGCGTCGGTGTCGGAGTTGGCGTCGGTGTCGGAGTTGGTGACTCCAAGTCGTCATTTGCGATCGTACCTATGCCCGTCGCTTTAGTAATAGTCGCATTGACAGCGGTGCTGAGGTTGACGTTAAATGTTTCGTCAGTTTCAAACTTAGAATCGCCGTTGACAGCAACAGTAATGGTTTTTGTCGTTTCCCCGGCATTGAAGGTGACGCTGCCTGTGGCCGCCGTGTAATCGCTATCAGCAGTGTTAGCAGTACCGTCGTCTGAGGTGGCGTAATTAACGGTGACGGGCAAGCTAGAAGCTGCTGAGAGAGTGGCGGTAAAAATGGCGCTAGCAGTACCCGTATTGCCCTCGGTAACAACTACATTATCGATCGAGATACTAGGAATATCATCATTGGCGATCGTAACAGTGGCGGTGCTGGTGATGACAGTCGAACTTTCCGGCGCTGCGGTCGGATTTGGGTTGCTGAGGGTGACGGTAATTGTCTCGTCAGGTTCAACTTCAGTTTCGCCCAAGACATCGACAGCAATAGTTTTAGTTGTTTCGTTGGCGGCAAAGGCGATCGTCCCTGTGGCGGTAGTAGCCCCGGCAGCATTGATATTATTGTAGTCTGGGCCGTTGATCGCGGTACCAGCGATCGCATAATTTACTGTACTCGCTACCCCCGTGCCGCCGCTGCGAGTGACGGTGAAAGTGACGGGTTGAGTGCCGGAGTTGCCTTCTGTTAAGGAACCTGTGGCTGGATTTGTGAGTGCGATCGCATAAGCAATCGAGTCATTCGCAGGAATAGTAACGGTAGCGTTAGTGTTGACAGCATCAATCGTGTAATTATTGCCAGCAGCCAAATTCAGGCGCAGCGGTTCTGCCAGTTCAGGAATGGTATCGTCAACAGCAGTGAGGGTGACATCAACAAAAGCTTGTCCGTTGGGAATCGTCACCGTCACGTTAGAAGCCGCAACCGCTACGCTGCCACCCGCAAGGCTGTAATCAGCGGGGACAGCGGTACTGCTGTTATCAATAGCGAGATTAACTGTCAGGTTGCCTAATGTGCTACCAGTGCGGCTAATGCGAAAAGTACCTGCGCTTCCACCTTCAATAGGTGTATTGGTTGGGGCTGCAATGCTGACGGTTTGCTGTACTTCAAAAGCGCCGATGTCAACAGCAATGCCAGAAGGCCGAGTTAAGCCACGCTGATCCGTAGCAGGTGCGATCGCACTGTTACTCGCATCGATCGCGGGACTACCTGCATTCAGTGCGTGCGTCTGCGTAAGGCCGCCGTTATTTGCCAGTGGTGCTAGATTCGGATTGATGGGAGTGCCAGCAGTGCCTACTAGATCGCCATTAACACCGTTTGTGAAGCCAGCACCAGTACCGTTGCCAATTAAGTTATTGCCCTCACTTGTAAATGTGCCGTCTACATCGGGGTTTAACGGAGCCGTATTCCCAGCAATGATGGTGTTCCGGACGTTTGCCGTCAAGGTATTGAAGATGCCCCCGCCTTGGTTTGTGGCACTATTGAGAGTAAGAGTGCTACTTCTCAGATCCAGCGTACCGCCATTTCTGATCGCGCCAAAGTTAGTTGCCGTGTTCGCAGAAAACGTACTGTTGGTAATGGTTGCCGCGCCGCTGTTGACAATGCCGCCGCCGTTTTGTGCGGCTTGGTTGCCATTGAACGTGCTGCTGGTGACACTTAATGGCTGGGCATCGTTTCTGATAGCACCGCCATCAGCCGCCGAAATATTGTTAGTGAAAGTGCTGTCAGCAATGCTTAACAGTTCGCTCCCGCCTCTGTGGTAAATCGCGCCGCCACCGTCGGTGTTTTGGGAACTATTGCCAGTAAACGTGCTGCCAGTAATGTTTACCGAACCGGTATCGATCAAGATGGCACCGCCCCCTTGGCTAGTTGCCGTCGCTGTATTTTCGGTGAAAGTGCTGTTAACAATGGTGACAATACCGCCACCCTGCCTGATCGCGCCGCCGCCGAAACCGTTGACTGTATTGGCAGTAAAAGTGGAACTCGTGATTGTTACAGTACCGCCGTTATTGAACAGGGCACCGCCTCCTCCAGCGGTGTTGCCTGAGAAGGTAACGTTGGTGAGGTTCAGGGTGACACCTAAGCCGTTAAGAATGCCGCCAGTGCCGTTAGCAAAGGTGAGGTTAGAGATGCTAACAGGGCCGGTATTAGTGTTAAGTATCTGTACTAAGCTGTTGCCGCTAACTGTCAAGTTAGCTGCAACAGGGCCGTTCAGACTGACGCTTTCATTAATAGTTGGCAGTGTTGCAGCTAGGGTAATTGTGCCAGTAATGCCAGTCAGGTCAATAGTATCTACGCCTGGAGTAGCATTGGCTTGGGTAATCGCATCTCGCAGCGAGCCTAAGCCGGAGTCGTTGGTGCTGGTGACTCCAAAAAAAGCTAAAACGCGATCGTAATTTGCGATCGCCTCTTGGGTGAATGCCAAAGGTGTCTCAATCGAACCAATTGTTACTTCTAAATCCCAGTCACCGCCTAATGCAGCACTTCCTGTCAGGTTTTTGGAAGCAGCGATGTCTGCACCTGTGAGTTGATTGAGGCGTTGCAAAAACGATCGTCCCGCTATCGGTGGGGCGATTTCTGCCGCCACGTTGCAACCGTACAGGAGGATATCGGCGTTAGGGGCTAAAGCTTTTTTCCACTGCTGAAGTCGATCGCCATATTCGTCTAGGTTGTCAGAATTTAGCTGAATTGACCCCAGTTGCAAATTTCCAGGCCCGCCGTGAGAAACAATGTGAACGGCGGAAATATCCGTGTAGCTAGCTAATAACTCTGTAATTTGCTCGACTCCATCCCCCGCCCGATCGAGTATAAATATCTCTTTCCTTGGTTCGGCGCTTGGTGCAAGGCTTTGATAATCTTCAACCGTTGGGTCAATGACAACTATTTGCGTAATTTTTTGCATGATAAATTTTCCTCGTAGATGCAAGGGAAATGGAGCTTAAAAGCGGCGATCCTCTTGCCAAAAGAATTCAAATTAGTATTGACTAATAATTATTTGAATCCACTAGCTAGGTTTGGGAAAGCTGGTAAAAGGCAAGATATAATGCTTAAGTCATAAGCAGCTTAGAGTCTTACTAAGACAACACCTAGAGCAAATTTGTTCCCAAGCGTAAAAATTAGTCAGTAAATATAGCGATCGACTCGATCGCGCATTCGATCCCCGACTTCTTTAAGAAATCGGGGATCTGTTGTGTTTATTCAGGTGGGCTTACTTATTTGGAGATACTAGCGAGAATGCTTTCCATCTCAGAAAGCTCGACCGCCCCGGAGAAAGTTTGACCGTTCATAATAAAGAAGGGAGTCCCTTGAATGCCTAGTTGTTGAGCGAGTTGCACGTCTTTGGCAATGGCGGCTTCGGCAGCGGGGCTGTTGCGATCGGTGTTGAATTTATCTAATTTTAGATTGAGCTTTTGGGCGATCGATGCGTAAAATGGCTCGCCTAACTCTTTCTGCCCTTCAAACAAAGCGCTGTAGTATTCCCAGAATTTGCCCTGCTGTTGGGCTGCCCAAGCTGCTTTAGCTGCTGGCAGCGCTTGAGGGTGAATTGAAGTCAAGGGAAAATGCTTGTAAGCTAAAGTAACTTTGTCCTGGTGTTTTGCCATAAACTGCTTGACAGTATCGTGAGCGCGCGCGCAAAACGGACATTGAAAGTCTGAGAATTCTAAAAGTACAATCTGCTGCGAAGCTGATCCCGTGCTGGGAGCATCCCCGATCGCAGATTTGGGATTAGTTTTCATCTCCTGCAAAAATGATTCCTGCGCTGCTTTGAGAGACTGCTGCTGCTGTTGCTGGTACGCTTGTACCGAATCTAAAATTACTTGCGGGTTTTCGCGGATAATCTGCAAGACTTGCTCTTTCAACTTGGGATCGACTGAATTTCCAGCCGCTGACTGCGCGGGGGAACAACCGATAAATACCAGGCAAGCTGCCAGGAGTGCAGCAAAGCAGAAGGCTTGCTGGCTGCGGAGTTTTCGCCAAATAGTGGATAGGTTCATCTTTTATTTCTCATTCACGGCAACACTTAATCCTACATTTAATTTTGCGGAGTGTCAGGTGTACCGCTGTTGACTGCTGTGCACCTATTTTTAGCTGTGACCAATAATTAGTCATTGGCAATCGGTAATTCGTAGTCGGTAATTGGCAATGGATGTTAATCACCCGAACAGCTAAAAACCAAATAATTAAGATTTAAATTTTCGGGATTTATTATAATATTATGTCCCCGGGAACCACCGCAATCAAACAGGTTTGTAATGAGGACTTGAGTCCTCCAACCGCCAGTCGATTTTAGATTTTAGATTTTAGATTTTAGATTTAAAAATCGACTCCACAGATGAATCTGGGAGCTGGAAACTAGGTGTAAAAATTTTCGTAAAATTTTTCGCTTGTCAACAGTCAACAATCAACAGTCAACAGTCAACAGAATCTTATCAGGACTCAAGCCCTCACTAGAAATGCGATCGCGGTTATTTTACAGGACTAGATATAAAAAATAAAAGGACGATCGCCCGGGCGGTCGTCCTTTTATTTGCTGCACGTAGTATCAGCTTTGAAGCTTGTGTGAATCCGAGACTATTTGCGGTTGTTGAGCCATTTAGCAGCAACTATTCCCAAAATACCCGCCACAATTGGATTTCCCAAAAACTTCATCAAACTCGGCTGTTCTGCCAGCACTTCTCGGAAAATATCCGGGTGATTGTGATAGGTAAACGAGGCAAGCTTGGTAACATCGTCAGCATTCATGCGGCTGGCGTGGTGAGTAGAAAGTCCTAGCTGCTTTTCCAAGGTGCGATCGTCCAATCCTCTCTTGCCCAAATGCTTGAAGAATTCCCGCGCCACGTCGTCGAGTTCGTTTGGCTTAATTTGGGCGATCGCCTTTTGCAATTCCGGTTCCAACTGAGCCGGCGGGAGGGAGTCGTGATTCAGAGAACGCCCGAATAATTGTTTGCGCTGATCGGGCGAAGTTCTCTGAGCAAAATCGTCAAAATTTTCGTACTCTTCACCGGTTGTCTCCGGCATCGTTTCTCGATCTCCCTGGGCCAAATCTTTCATGATTTGACTCTTGTAATTATCGCTGCTACTCATGGTAAATCTTTTCCTCTCTAGACAACACTTTTGTCTTTATTTGAGATTCTTTCGCCTTCAAAAAACTGCGGAATATTAAACCGTCGCGCGGCTTTTATTTAAGCTTTCTAACCAGGTCAAGACTTGTATTCAATTTGATTTGATTGCTGGTCGTACTTAGCCGTCAAAATCAGTTTTTTGTCAGGAGCGTAAACCAAAACACTTACATCCTGATTTGGGAAATTGCGGTGAAAACCTTGTGCTAAAGATTTGGCCAAATCTTTCACTTCAGTAGGGCGGACTTGGGAGGTAATTACCACTCCCAATTTGTTATTGTCGCGCACGTAAGCATCCTGAACCAGACCCTTAGCCGTCTTTGTTACCCATTGACCAAAATCTTGACCGGAAGCGGTATTGCCGCGTTCTAGCTGCGCGTAGTTACCCTGGCTGCCACCAATTGCTACAGGTACATTAGTCGGTTTTTGGGCTGAAACGCTGGGCGCGCAGGCAGTAGTAACAGCCAGCATTAATACCAAGAGTAGGCCCGCAATTATTTTGCGACTCTGCTGCAATAAACTCACCTTTTTTCCTCCATTCCGAAAAGATTGTGAATAATTGAAAGGGTCAGGTTGCTCGACCCTTTCAATTAGTATTAGGCTTAGTCTAGTTTCTTCTTGAGCTCATCTTTTACATCTTCGACCGCGTGACCAGCTTGAGCTTCTGCTTGCTTGGCTTTGCCTTCTGCTTTATCCTTCGGGTCTCCAGTAACATTGCCTAAGGCTTCTTGAGCAGCGCCTTCGATGTTTTTGCCAGTTGCCTTTGCTCTATCTTCAACGCTCATTGGTTTCTCCCTGTCTGTATCTAATCAGACGTTTTTTACTTAATAAACTCATCATAGGTAACTAGGAGCTGCATTGCACTCTACCTCTAGGAAGAAAGAATGAAGAAAAAATGAAGAGGGAAGATAAAAAAGTTATTTTTCCGTCTTGGACAGACTGCCACTTTCATATTTACCAGGTGTTTTTACCGTTTCTGCTGGCTGTAATGAAGTATTTCTGTGAAAAAACTCGTCGATCGTCACCCGTGCGTCCAAGACAATTTTTTTAAACAAAAAAATTAAAATTATAATGTTTTTATTGAATTCTGCTTTGTACCTTCAAAAAGCGAGTGTGGGCAAGACCGCATCTTACCCACACCCTACAAAAATCCCTATGAGTTTTAATCTACCTTGTGAGGACATTCTTCATCTATTTTTTGCTGAAGTTCTTCTTTCAACTGTTCCACAGCGTGCATAGTTTGAGCATCTTTTTGTTTGTGATCGCCGAGGGATTTTTCTGTTTCCTCTGCGAGCAATGTTTCCCTGGATTTTGGTAGCGTTACTTGAGTGGCAGTGTCAGTATGGGTCGCGTTTTCTTCAATATTCATTTGTCTTGACCCTATTGTTGGTAAAATTTATTTTTAACAAGGCTAATTACATTAACCTTATATTTATAATAACGCTAATCGCGAAGCCTTCCCTCTGCCTGAAGATAGATAGGGAATAGATAGTATTTGGTAGTTTTACAGTAAGAAAAATTAGGGAGACTTCCATCTGCCGGAAGAAAGATATAGGAAAGGGATGAGTAGGTGAGTGCGTGAAATTATTGATGAGTCACAAGGCTATCCCCTGAATGAGTTGGGGAGAGGGGAGGGCGGGAGATGGGGAGAATTTTTCTGCGGCGCGCGCCTTAAGTGGCAAATGTTGTTGGATGAGGCTGTTTCGACATCAGTAAAAGATGAAGAGAGAAATATGGGACAGGTTAGTGCAGACTTAAGTCTATGCTGAGAGTTTGACCGTTAAAATCCACCAGGTACAGCAATTCGCAAGTTGTGTGGCGATCGGGTTAAATAATCTGCTAAACAAGAGTTAGCGTCAAGGCTAACTTCCTGCCGGATGGAACTAAAATTTCTGTTATTAGTAAAAATTATCTAAAACCCTATGGGAGCAAGGAGCAGTAACCCCCTCGAAGCAGTCGGCCCGACTCGTGAGCCGATCAAAATAGGCGTTTTGCATTCGCTGACGGGCACGATGTCCATCAGCGAAATTTCTGTTAAAGACGCAACGCTGTTGGCTGTTGAGGAAATTAATGCGGCGGGAGGGGTACTCGGACGCCCATTGGAAGTGGTGATAGAAGATGGAGCCAGCGATTTGCAGACTTTTGCTCAAAAAGCTAAGCAATTGCTCCTAGAAGCGCGGGTGGCGGTGGTATTTGGCTGTTGGACTTCGGCGAGCCGCAAAGCTGTACAGCCGGCTTTCGAGCAGGGCAAAGGATTGCTGTTCTATCCGGTGCAGTATGAAGGGCTAGAACAGTGTCCGAATATTTTCTACACTGGTGCTGCTCCGAACCAACAGATTGTGCCTGGGGTGAATTACTTGCTGGCACAGGGGAAGCGGAAAATTTTTCTGTTGGGTTCGGATTATATCTTTCCCTGGACGGCAAATCTGATTGTGAAAGCTCAACTGGCTGCACTCGGGGGAGAGTTGGCGGGGGAAGTGTATCTGCCGCTGGGTTCTAGGGAAGTGGGCGAGGCGATCGCACATATCTTAGCAGTGAAACCAGATGCTATTCTCAACACTCTCAACGGCGACAGCAATGTGGCTTTTTTCCAAAAGTTGCGGGAAGCTGGCGTGAAACCTGAGGATTTGCCGGTGATGTCGGTCAGCGTAGCAGAAGAGGAAGTGCGGGCGATCGGGCCGTCCAATATTGCCGGACATTTGGTGGTTTGGAACTATTTTCAAACGGTGGATACACCGGAAAATCGTAAATTTGTCAAGGCTTATAAAGCCCGATACGGGGAAAATCGAGTCACGGATGACCCGATCGAAGCAGCTTATTTCGGCGTTTACCTGTGGAAGCAAGCAGTAGAAAAAGCTGGTTCGACAAATGTGGTTAAAGTCAGGGCGGCTGCTAAAAATATGGAGTTTGCAGCGCCTTCGGGCAAGATAAAAATAGATGCCCAAACGCAACATACCTGGAAAACAGTGCGGATTGGTCAGGTGAGGTTGGACGGTCAAATTGAAGAGATTTGGAATTCGGGCCTACCGGTGCAGCCAGATCCTTTTCTCAAGGGCTATCCTTGGGCGGCGGCACTGGCTCCGAAGCAGATTTCTTTGGGAACTCGGGCTTCTTTGAGCGGGCTGTTTGTCATCTTGGTACTGATAACTTGGATGGCGGTGGGAGTCGGGTGGATGGGTTCTGTGGAGATGAAGAACTATTTGCTGACAATAGAGGCTGCCTCAGCTCCGGCGGCGGGGGTTCCTGAGGCAGCAATGGCGGTGCTGGTGCAGCAAACTCTGGCTTTGGTGAGCCACACTCAGCACTGGCTGCTGGGGGCTTTGGTTTTGAGTTCGATCGCGGGGATAGTGGGTTTTGTGTCGGTGTCGGCAATTATTCGGAATCTCGGCTTGCTGCGGCAAACTGCTGAACAGATGGCGAGCGGTGATTTGACGGCTCGATCGCCAGTTGTTTCTAATGACGCGATCGGGGTGCTATCTTCTACTCTCAATACAATGGCTCAGCAAATTAGCAATTTGCTCAACGGTTTGGAACTGCGGCAGCGGCAGCTAGAGGAACGATCGCGCGAATTGGAAGTCGCTAAGAATGCTGCAGAAGCTGCCAACCGGGCGAAAAGCACATTTTTAGCAAATATGACTCACGAGTTGCGGACGCCATTGAATGCGATTATCGGCTACAGCGAGCTGCTGCAAGAAGAGGCTCTGGAACTCGGCGAAGAAGAGTTTGTGATGGATTTGGCAAGCATTAATATGGCAGGCAAGCAGTTGCTCAGCATTATTAGTGACATTCTGGATATTTCTAAAATTGAAGCAGGAAAGATGACTCTTTTCTTGGAGACTTTTGAGGTGTTGAATTTGATCGAGCAGGTTGTGACTACTGTTCAACCCCTGCTAGGGAAAAATGGCAACACTTTGATCGTCAATTGCGATCCCAATATTGGCACGATCTACTCCGATTCGTCGAAGCTGCGGCAAGCGCTGTTGAATTTGGTGAGCAATGCTGCTAAGTTTACCGATCGAGGCAAAATTACTATTAATGTTTGGAAGGAAAAAGAGGAAGTTTTGCCGATCGACAATTCCGAAGAACTCTCGCCAGATCCTTCTCAGTGTCAAAAGCCTTCGATCGTGTTTCAAGTCAGCGATACCGGCATTGGCATGACTGAGGATCAGGTGTCGAGGCTGTTCGGAGCTTTCACCCAAGCGGACGATTCTACTACCCGCAGATACGGCGGCACCGGTTTGGGGCTGACAATTAGCCGCAAGTTTTGCCAGATGATGGGCGGGGACATTACGCTTGAGACCGAGTTTGGTTGCGGTTCTACTTTTACGATCGGGTTGCCGGTTGTGGTAAAAAGCCAGCAAGAAGCGTCGCCCGATCGAGAAATCGCAGAAATGGAGGCCGTGTCTTCCCAAGAGTTAGAGACGAGTGCAGCGGGGACAGAAGCCAAGCAAAAAGAAGTGCGATCGCCAGCGCTGGAGCTGCCCGATGCTGCTACTGTCCTAGTGATTGACGACGATCCGGACGCGCGGGATTTGATGACCCGCTGCTTGTCGAAAGAGGGATTTCGGGTGCGATCGTCGGCTAGCGGCCAAGGGGGGCTTCTGTTGGCTAAGGAGTTGTTGCCGGACGCGATTATTCTGGACGTGATGATGCCGAGTATGGACGGCTGGGCGGTGCTGTCGGCGTTGAAAGGCGATCCGGATTTGGCTGATATTCCGGTGATTATGATAACTTTTTTGGACGACAAAAATCAGGGTTTGGAATTGGGAGCGGCGGAATATTTGGAGAAGCCTTTAGATTACAAGCGCTTTGCTGCTTTATTAAGCAAATATCAGGGTGTGGGGAAGTAGTTAGTTGACTGTTGACTGTTGACTGTTGGCAGTGGTTATTAGTTATTAGTTATTGGTAGCAGATAATAACTAACAACTAACAACTAACAACTAACAACTGACTAATTAATCTAAGAAGCCCATTAATGCCGAGCTATCGTCAATTTCGTTTGAGGCAATAGGGCGGTTTCCTCCCATTGTGGAGTAAACTTCATCAATGTGCAGAGTGCTGATGCCAATAGGGCGGGCACCGGACATACTGAACATTTCGCTGACTTGCATGGCGCTGGAACCGATCGGGCGATTGCCGAGTGTAGCAACCACTTCAAAGTCGCTGGATTCGACCGGGCGATTGCCTACAGTACCGTAGGTTTCGCTGAGGTGCAGGGTGCTAGTGCCGATCGGGCGGTTCCCCGAAATCGAGACGGTCTCGCTGATGGTAAAATCGTCTGGGCCGACGGGACGGTTGTCATGCATGAGTTGCGGCCGATAAAGTTGAATTCCTGTTGCTTTGGCATCCGTGGGTTCTGTCGCTTGGCTTTTGGAACCGCCTTTGCCGCGGCGGACGATCGCTTTGCCTTTGCCTGTACCTGTACTGCTCGTATCCATAATTCTTTTCCTCGCTTATTGCTGTTGATTGCTGGGTTCGGACAACTGCTTTTGTGGGCTTTCTGCTTTCTATTTCGGCCGATGATTAAAATAATATTACAAAGTCTAACTATTTTCTGAACGAATTGCAGTATCTCTGCATTTTTGTTAAAATTTATGGGTAATAGCTACATTTTCCTATGGTAACTGCGGCAGCATCTTTTCAATTGCAAGCGCCCTTCCAGCCCACAGGCGACCAACCGCTAGCGATCGAGCAACTTGTCAAAGGCATCGAAGCGGGCGATCGATTTCAAACCTTACTCGGTGCCACAGGTACGGGCAAAACCTTCTCCATTGCCTCGGTGATTGAAAAAATTGGCAGACCCACCTTAGTCCTAGCACACAATAAAACCCTGGCAGCTCAACTGTGCAACGAACTGCGAAATTTTTTCCCGAACAATGCAGTCGAATACTTTGTCAGTTATTACGACTACTACCAACCTGAAGCATACATTGCTGTCACCGATACTTTCATTGAGAAAACGGCAGCAATTAACGACGAGATAGATATGCTGCGGCACTCCGCCACGCGATCGCTCTTTGAACGCCGCGACGTAATTGTAGTTGCTTCAATTAGCTGCATCTACGGTTTGGGAATGCCTGCTGAATACCTGAAAGCTGCTATTCCTTTGCAAGTAGGAATGGAAGTCAACCAGCGGCAAGTTTTGCGCGATTTAGTCAACGTCCAATACACCCGCAACGATATAGATTTAGGCAGAGGCAAATTTCGCGTCAAAGGTGATGTTTTGGAAATTGGCCCCGCTTACGAAGATAGAATTATTCGCGTCGAATTCTTCGGCGACGAAATCGATGCCATTCGCTACGTTGACCCCGTAACAGGTAAAATCCTGCAAAGTACAACCGCTTTAAATATTTATCCAGCCCGCCACTTTGTCACGGCAGAAGATAAATTAGAGGCAGCCTGCCAAGGAATAGAACTCGAATTAGAAGACCGACTGGCAGAATTTGAAAAAGACGGTAAACTATTAGAAGCTCAGCGGTTGGAACAGCGCACGCGCTACGATTTAGAAATGCTGCGCGAGGTAGGTTACTGCAACGGAGTCGAGAATTATTCGCGGCATTTAGCAGGGAGAAATGCTGGAGAACCGCCAGAATGTTTAATTGATTATTTTCCGAAAGATTGGATGTTGGTGATAGATGAATCTCACGTGACAGTGCCGCAAATTCGGGGGATGTACAACGGCGACCAAGCGCGGAAAAAAGTATTGATCGAACACGGTTTCCGCTTGCCCAGCGCGGCAGATAACCGCCCTTTAAAAGCAGAGGAATTCTGGGCAAAAGAAAATCAGTGCATCTTTGTTTCTGCTACGCCTGGGGATTGGGAAATGGAAATATCTGAAGGCAGAGTTGCAGAGCAAGTAATTCGCCCTACCGGAGTAGTAGATCCGACAATTTTTGTGCGTCCGACGGAAGGACAAATTGACGATTTGTTGGGCGAAATTAAGGAGAGAGTGAGTCGGGACGAGCGAGTTTTGGTGACGACTTTAACCAAGCGGATGGCGGAGGATTTAACCGAATATTTGCAGGAAAGGGCGATTAGAGTTCGGTATTTGCACTCGGAAATTCAGTCTATTCAACGCATCGAAATTATCCAAGATTTGCAGGATGGTAAGTTTGATGTATTGATTGGTGTTAACTTGCTGCGGGAAGGTTTGGATTTGCCGGAAGTTTCGCTGGTGGTAATTTTGGATGCGGATAAAGAGGGGTTTTTGCGCTCGGGACGTTCCTTGATTCAAACGATTGGAAGGGCGGCGCGACACGTTCAGGGACAGGCTATTTTGTACGCGGATAATTTGACGGATAGTATGGTTAAGGCGATCGACGAAACGGATCGCCGCCGGGGGATTCAGCTAGCGTACAATAAGATGCACGGGATTACGCCGCAGCCGATCGCGAAAAAGCGATCGAGTAATGCGATTTTGGCCTTTTTGGACGTGTCGCGCAAGCTGAATTCTCAGCAGTTGGAGGAGGTTTACGAACAGGTAAACGAGTTATCTTTGGATGAGATTCCTCAGTTAATCGGGCGGTTGGAAGCGCAGATGAAGGCGGCGGCTAAGAAGTTGGAGTTTGAGGAGGCGGGTAAATTGCGCGATCGGATTAAGCATTTGCGGGATAAGCTATTGGGACAATAAGGAAGAGTGGGAGGATATGATGTTCGATCGCATTACCTTCGATCCGAAACAACGGAGGACACGGCAGGGGAGCGTGTCACTTATGTTATGAGTATAAATACTGATAAAGACTACAATCACTTTTTTACCTATCATCAGTAAAATAGGCGATAATTACGAGCTCTTCCCACTTCCAACTTGAGATAGAATCATGACACCCGAACAACAACAGGCGATTAAAACACATCTAGATGCTATTTCTGCCATCCTTTATGCTGATTCTAATCCTGATACCTTCCAGACATTAGAAGATATTGAACTTGCAGTCAGAGACCAAGTTTTGACTCATGTGAGACCGCATATCGGCTTTTTTTTATCTGCTCAGCTACCGGTACAAAAGCCGGAAGAATCAAGACATTAAAAAGCACTCTCGGTAATTTAAGTATCACCCAGAAGCAAGCAGATAGACGCTTGCCTAGGTAGCCGTAGTCGGTTGAGTCCACATTTAGAAAACTGTTGCTTAAGACTGAGTGCCAATGTCTCTTATCAGCATGCAGCCCTAGATATTAAGTATCTAACGGGAGTGACTGTTCCGTCTAAAACACAACAGAGATTAGTACATTATCAAGACTTCCACTAGCCCATCGCCAGATCAGATATTTTGGAGCTAAGTGCAGATGGTGGAAAAGTACGACTCAGGAGACCTCAAGGAGAAAAGTCTGAATGGAAAGATTATAAAGCAATTGTGTCGGAAGCTGGTATGGTGGCTAGTTTCAATAAAAATGATATCATCATTAATTGGGCAAATAAACAACCGCTAGCAAAACCTATAACTTGCTTGGGCGATGGACATGATGGAGTGTGGAATATATTTAAGGAAATCAGTTGTGAACAGAACAGAAGAGAAATTCTCGATTGGTATCATCTGAATCAAAATCTTCAGAAAGTAGGTGGTTCAATGAAGAGACTTAAGCAAGCAGAAGCATATTTGTGGAAAGGGAACGTAGAGAGCGCGGCAGCTCTATTTAGAAAGCTCAAGAAAAAATCAGCAGTGAATTTTTGCAAATATCTAGAAAAGCACAAACAAAGGATTATCAACTATGAAGTTTTCTCTATTGATGGCATCTGTTCAATTGGTTGGCTGAGCGGTAGAATCAGGGATTAAGCAAATAGCCAGACGAATTAAAATATCAGGAGCTAGTTGGAAATCAGAACATGTGGGGCAAGTATTAGCTCCGAGTTGTGCTTACTTGAACGGGTTAATTGGAAATCAGGGGGAAACTTCATAAGTATAATTACTCACTGCAAAAGTGACATGCTCCCAATGATTGATGCTGTAGGTGCAAGTATTATTAATTTATCCCCATACTCCCCAGATTTTAACCCCATAGAGCTTTGGTGGTCGCAACTAAAATCTTTTTTGCGTATGTTCACTCCAACTACCACGTCCACGATCGATCAAATAATTGCAGTTGCTCTCAACTTAATCAATCCTCAACATCTCAGAAATTGGGAAAGCTAATTGTTGTTATTGTACTTCTTAACAGCGGGAACCGCTGTAGCAATCGGCTTGGGCTACAGCACAATTGCCTGGATACCCGAAGCGCAAGGGAGTTGGGCTTTACCTTAAGACACGAACGAATCACCAGGAAAGGATACACCCATCAGTAAAGCGGCATGGCAGTTAGAACAAGTGATAGCAGGGTTGCCACAACGACCATTAGTATTATTTGACCGGGAATATGGCTGTGCCAGTTTAGTTTTGCAGACTGCCCATCTCAAAGCCGACAAGTTAATCCGGCTGCGTTCTAATCGCTGTGTATACTCTGCCCCACCAGCTTATTCTGGCCGAGGACGCCCCCGTCGTCACGGGGAGAAATTTCAGCTCAACGACCCCCAGACTTGGTGGGCTGCTGAGGAGATGGTAGAATTAGATGACCCAAAGCTAGGACAATTACAAATTAGAAGGTGGGATAACTTACACTTTCGCTCTAGTGTCCAACATCCGATGACATTGATCTTGGTAGAGCCAAAGGCTCTCGGTAGTAATTGTCGTCAGGTTAAACCTTTATGGTTAGCATGGATAGGTGAGAATTCTTGTTCTCTCGAAGTAGTCTGGATGGAATATTTGCGCCGTTTTGCCATTGAGCATTGGTATCGCCAGAGCCAAGCAAACATTACATTGGACTCTACCCCATCTAAGTACCAAGCGAACAATGTGACCGTTGGAGCGATTTGAGGCCTCTGTTAACTTGGCAGTTGTGGTTGGCTCAAGATTTAGTTCGAGACTATCACTTGCTGCGGGCAAAAACCTCTGACTAATTTGACTCCAGGACGGGTGGCTCAATCCCTTTTCCCACTTTTGGTCAAGATTGGCACTCCAGCTCAAGCACCAAAACCACAGGGAAAATCCCCTGGTTGGCCGACTGGTCAATCTCGCTCTGGGCGCATTTGCTATCCAGTAGTAAAAAAGGGTCGAGGTCAGTTCCAAAATCATCGAAATTTGACTTCTTAATCACATATATTTGGCTGCCCAATGGATTTTTTATGCCTCAGTTTCTAACTGAGCCAGCTTTTCTTAGTCTAAACTCCAGTTAATGAGGAAATGTGAATATGTTGTCGATCAAACTGATGGTGGGACAACTTTTGGCTGGCCTGGCCATAGGAGTCCAAGCAATGCCTGCTATGGCGGAACTTTCCCCACCGGAAATCAATTCCATCGCCCGACAGACAACGGTACTGATCGCGCCCGGGCTCACCCCGGAGTTGCGCCGGGACTTGGAGGAGAACCGCAATAACCCGTTAGAAAATAGACAAGTCTGGAACCCAGGTTCAGGGGCGATAGTGGCTCGCGAAGGCAATAAATACTACGTTTTAACTGTCGCTCACAACTTTTTCCAGAGGTACTTAGATACTCCAGAGTTCTGGCAGAACTCTGGCGGGACTCCCTTCTACGGTATCCGCACTTGGGACGGTGAAGTTCACAAAGTTGAAGGTGTCAACGACGGCAGGGGTTGCCCCCTTAGAGGGATCGCCGAGGTGCGATCGCTGATCCGATTCGGTTGCCGCGATCGCTTCGTCCCCGATACAGAAACAGTTGATCGCAATGACGGCCAAGATAACGTCAAAGGCATCGACTTAGCCATCATCAGTTTTACTAGCCCCAAAGACTACGCTGTTGCTTCTCTAGGAGATGCCAGCACAGTCAAAATCGGCGATCGGGTTTACATTTCCGGCTGGCCAGATCCCGAACTCGAGCAAGCTCAAGCCGGCCAGAGCGTCCGCCCGGTTTCCCGCAGGCAGAGGCGTTTAGCATGGGGATCTGTGGGGGCGAAACTCTCCCCTGATGCCAGCAATCAAGGCTACAGCATCTTTTACACCGACTGCACTCGCGCTGGGATGAGTGGCGGGCCTGTCTTTGACAAAGACGGCCGTCTTGTCGGCAATCACGGCCTGGGCAGCAGCAACAAGCAATCCTGTGGCAGCGAGGGCAGCGCTAACAGCTTCATGGAATCGAGGGAGCGCCCGGATGCGCCCGGACAGATGCCTGACGCCAACAGCTTGAGGCAGAGGTTTAGCGGTTCGCAGCAAGTCAATCAAGCCCTCGACTTGACCCAGCAGAGCAGACTGCGTTTACCCTTCAACTTGCAGATGCCTACTGCTGAGTTGATTAATAGAGGGTTGGCTGGTCAAGCCGTTCAAGTCCCTTTTGGCAGCAGCGGCCGCCTCGAATTTGACATTGCCGCCGATCGCACTTCAGGCGCATTTGACGATCCCAGCGATGTCATCCCGGACATTTACAAGGAATATTCCTCTTTTTCTGGACTGGGCAGCCGCGTTAGAGACGTACCCTCCGGCGGGTGCGGCACTATTTTGCTAGGAGAACCGTGCCCGTGAGGAAGGTAGCAGAAGGAAACTTAAAACTTCTGCTCTCACCCTTACCTCAAAGCTTCTGGGCCAATCCCTTGCCTGCTACCAAACCAAACCGCCAGCCGGCGAGGGATTGGCCGGGGAAGCCACTGCACCTTCAACCACCGTGTTATTCAGGAATTGCTTGAAGTCAATGTAAACAGCGCTGGGTTCGTCTTGGCTTTCATAGAGGGGGCCGCTCGCGCCAGCGCGGATGTTGAACAAGCGCTGTACCGTTTCCCCAGCATTCGACCCCGGTTTGAGGGTAAATAGTACATTAGCGCCACTACAGGGACGCCCGCTAGCCTGTGCCGCGCACACCACCGCTTGCCCGTTCACGTAACCGCTGGCGATGAAGTTGAGTTGCCCGGAGTTGTAAAAATTCTGGAAGCGGGCAGAAACCTCCTGGCAGCGTCTTTCCGGCGTGAACCCACCCCCGCTGAAATAATCAGAGAACCAGCGGATCACTGGAACTTGCCCTCGTGTCGTAACAGCATAAGTTGTGGGCAAACCGTTAGCGCCAGAAGCGCAAATAAAGCTTGTCCGTTGTACTGGGGGGGGCTGCGCGGCAAGAGTTGGTTCTGGGTCGATCGGCGGGCTGCTGGAAGTAGCGCCCAGGGGAATCAGGCCCGGCGGCAGGAGTACCCTGTTAATCCTGACAATCACCCCATTTTTTGCTAGCAGTGGTAATTCTCTAGCAGTAGCGTCGTTGATAATTACTTGAGTGGCGCTACTGCTAGCACTAACTTTAACTGTCGTGCCGTCTAGGGTTTTCAGTTCTCCACTTAGGAGGTCGCTCTCACTGATTTCGCCAGGAATAACGTGATACCTGATAATTCTTTGCAGCAGTTCTCGGTTTTCTGGCCGCAATAATTTTTCCAACATCCCTGGCGGCAAGGCAGCAAACGCTTCCTCTGTCGGTGCGAGAATGGTAAGCTGATTATTTCCTGACAGCAGGGGGATTAAGCTCGTCTCCCGCAAGACGGCAGAAAAAGTTGTTAGAGAGCGGTTCCTGCTTAGCCCTTCAACTAAGGTTAAGGTAAGAGCATCGTCAGGTGATTCGTAGCGAGCGCCGCGGTTGAAAAAGCGATAATAAGGGTAAAACCGCTGGGAAAATGCTGCTGAGAAAGTCCAGAGTGCGCTCGCCCCTACCAGTCCAACGATAACTGCTAACCTTGCCATCCTACCTGTATGCTTTAACCTATTCATAAATATTTCCTCCTTTTAAATAAAACATTAAACTTTTATAAAGCCTTGCCTGACTATATTTCTTCAAGTCTTCTCAATCACGAGTTGTTCAGTGACAAGTCAAGTTTTTTTTGACAGACTATATCTTATATAATATCTTTAGTAGGTAATAGATGGCAAGGGGTTTAAGACTGATCTTTGCTGCCAAAGTATACCTCTGGCGCTGGGAACTAGATGGTCAAGCTCAAAGAGAAACTCGCTTAGGTCAAAAACGATGCAGGAGACAATACTAGGTGGACGCTACAAAATTATCAGGCGGTTGGGAGGCGGGGGCTTCGGTCAGGCTTATCTGGCTGTTGACACGCAGTTACCGGGAACCCCCCAATGCGTCGTCAAACAGCTCAAGCCTCAAACTGCCGACTTAGCCACAGCGCGGCGCCTATTTGACCGAGAAGCGACAACTCTGCACAAGTTAGGGCAAGGCCACGACCAGATACCGCGCCTGTTTGCCCACTTTGAAGAAAATGAAGAATTTTATCTGGTAGAGGACTATTATGAAGGCGAGACGCTAGGCGAAGAACTCCAGCGTTTGAAGCGTTTCAGGGAACCGCAGGCGATCGCCCTATTGCAAGATATCCTGTCTATTCTTAAGTATGTCCACAGCCACAACGTCATCCACCGAGACATTAAACCGTCGAACATTATCCGGCGTAAGAGAGATGGGAAATTAACCTTGATTGACTTTGGCGTTGTCAAACTGCTCGGCTTTGCCAACCTGTCAGGGCTCCAAACCAACGCTGAAACTGTTGCTGTCAGCACTTATGGCTATACGCCTCCGGAACAACAAAACGGCCATCCCCGCCTGAACAGCGATATCTACGCCTTGGGCGTCACAGCAATTAAAGCTTTGACGGGAAAAGACATAAGGGATTTGCAGATTAATTTGCACAACTGGCGGGAGCAAGTGCAGGTGAGCGACGAGCTGGCAGCGATTTTGGATAAAATGGTGCGCTTGGACTTTCAGCAGCGCTACCAGAGCGTTGAGGAGGTGCTGGCAGACTTAGAGGCGATGGTAGCCGAATTCAACCAGGCCACGCAAGTGCGGGAAACGCAAGTGCGGGAAACCCAGGCGCAGCCAACCCAGGTGCGCGAAACCCAGGCGCGGCCAACAGCACTCCGCCCCGCTCCGACTCCAGCACCTGCGCCGATCGCCCCAACTAAGGGGTTTACTTTTAAACCCTGGCACTTAGTGGCGATCGCAGCTGTCGTTACGGCTGCGTTATTGGGCGGGTGGAAGCTCTACGAACCCAATTTCTACTTGCAACAAGCTAAGCAACAGCTAGATAAGTACCAACCAGAAAAAGCCTTAGACACCTTTCAGAGACTCATTGACAGCAAACCCAATGACCCCCAAGCTTGGAGGGGCAGGGGAGATGCGCTCCTAGCTCTAGGTCGGTATGAAAGAGCCCTCAGTGCCTATGACAAAGCGCTGCAACTGCAGCCGAACGATGCCAAAACATTAAACAAAAAAGGCGAAACGCTTTATGAATTGCAGCGCTACCAAGAAGCACTAGATACTCACGAGCAAGCGCTCAAAGCTGCTGATAACGACCCCGAAGCGTGGTATGGAAAAGGCAGGGCTTTCATTGGCTTGAAGCGTTACGAAGATGCTCTTACTGCCTTTGACAAAGCGCGGGAAATGAAGCCTCAGTCCCCCTCAGTTTGGTACAGCAAAGGTATCGCCTTAGAGTATTTGAATCGGCGGCCAGAAGCGCTCAAAATTTATGAGGAGGCAGTGGCAACTTACGACGAACAGCTTAAAGCGAACCCTAATAATTTGAAAGGCTGGGTCGAACGGGGTTCTGTGCTCAGCAAGCTGGGGCGCTTCAACGATGTACTCGACTCTGCAGAAAAAGCGCTGAAAGCTAACCCCGACTTCTATCCGGCACTGGTACTCAAAGGCAATGCGCTGCGCGTGACAGGGAAGGCAGATGAAGCCCTGCAAGCTTATAACAAAGCCCTGGAAATCCGCCCGGACGATTATTTGACGCTGCACAACCGAGGAACGTTACTAGCAGAAAAAGGAGATTTTATACAAGGGATTAAATCCTTTGATAAAGCCCTAGAAATTCGGTCCAGCTTCTCTCCGGCTTGGGTCGATCGCGGCATAGCTTTCAGCCAAAATAACCAACAAAAAGAAGCAATCGAATCTTTTGACAAAGCGCTCAGCTATGCACCAAAAGATGCTCAAGCGCTAGTTGGTAAGGGAATTTCACTGAGTGCGCTGAACCGAAATGAGGAAGCGCTAGCTGCCTTTGAACGAGCCAAAGAAATCGAGCCAAATGACCCCTTTCTTTGGGCGAACCGAGCTGCTGTTCTAGAGAATTTAAAACGGAATGACGAAGCGCTAAAATCCTATGACGAAGCAATTCGGCTTAAGCCTGACTTTCAAGCGGCGATCGAGGAGCGGCAAAAGTTGCGGCAGAAGTTATGAGGCGAAAAAAGTGACAGGCAATCTTGCAGCTAGCTGCATTCGCCAGGTACGAATTGTGAGAAAATCTGCTGTTGGCGCAGATGGGTATTTCGGCGCGATGGCGAAGGGCCGGCGTAGGCATCGCGCTGATGCTTGATCTAGCCGAATATTTGTTTAGTTAAATCCGTTTTTCAACACGCAGGATAGATAGATGATAGTGGCAATGACAGGGGCGACTGGTTTCCTTGGAAGCAATCTCCTTTTTGAGATTTTTAAGCAAAATTTTACTCAATTAGATCGGTTAAAAATCTTTGCTTTGGGACGAGCTAAAACTGCTGAGCAGTTGGGGGAATCCCTGGAAAAATTGATGGCTAATGATGGCAGGAAATATTTGGGTTTGAGTCAAGAAGAATATGAGCAAAAATTGCAACCTATAGTCAAACAGTGTATCATCCCAATTCCTGCTGATTTAACTCAGGATAATTTGGCTTTATCACTGCATGAATTCAGCAATTTAAAGCAAGCTAAAATAGACTTTTTCTTTCATGTTGCCGCTCTCACAGATTTAAGGTGCGATCGCAGCGTTGAATTTTCATGCTCAGAAATCAACGTTAAGGGTACTCAAAGGGTTTTAGACTTAGTTTCAATCCTAAATCTGAGAGAATTTATTTATATTGGCACAGCATTTAGTTGCGGAATGGAAGTAGGTGAAATCCAACCAGATTCGATCAATCCAAATAATTTATTTCGCAATCCTTATGAATCTTCCAAACTTAAATCGGAATTGTTAGTGAGAGATTTTTTCAGAAATAAAGCAATGAAGTTTAGGGTCTTTAGACCTTCTGTTCTAGCTGGGAGGCTGATCGAGAGACCAATAGGTACTACTAAAAAATTTGACGTTTTTTATAGTATTCCTGCCTTTATTGTTAAAAATAAATATGAAATCGTGAACTCTTTAAATAAGTTATATAGTGAAAGTGTAGAAATGCCCCTGCGAGTGCACCTAAATTATAACAGCGGACTTAATATCGTTCCCGTAGATTATGCAGTGAAAATTATCTATGGCGCTTCTTGCATTCACAGCGATCCCTCAACTTTTTACCACATCGCTAATCTCCAACCAATTCCGCATATAGAATATGGCAAGTGGATGCTAGAGGCGATCGCGGTTAAGGGCTGCATTCCCAGCCCCGAAGAACCAACCAATAAAAACTCATTGGAAAAACTTTACTATAGGACTGTTGGAAGAGTTTTGCAGCCGTATATGCTGTCTGAACCAATGGATTTTAAAACTGACAATTTGAGAAGTTTGGAAAACAAGCTTAATATAGAATGTCCGCCTATCAACAAAGATAACTTTATGAAATTGATGGACTTTGCCAAGCAGCAGTATTTTGGCTTAAATCTCACTTAAGTTTTCAGTGTAAACAGGTATTGACGGGAAGCAAATAATCGGCAAAAGCATTCAGGGAATTGTTATATCAAAATCATTCCGGCTACGCCGGGAATTGAGATCGTTTAGGAATGTTATATTTAGTTACATAATTTCCCAAAAAAGCCCTTGACAATAGGACATATATATATATAATTAAAGAAATTTATCTGCAATAGCTGGCATTTCCGAAGCAATCACATCGTAGTTTAGGTGTAAGTTTAGGTGTAAGTTTAGGTGTAAGTTTAGGTGTAAGTTTAGATGTAAGTTTAGGTGTAAGTGAGGAGTTATGGTGAGAGCAAAGCATTTTTTATTGGCTGTTGGGGTATTTTTGTGGGCTGCACCGGTGGCTGCGTCCGAGGTGGCAATGAGTACAGAAGCGACGCCTGGGGCAACTGCAAGTGGTGATGAAGATATTGTAAAAACAGGGGAAATTGCCACCGCTTCCAGCAGCTATTCAGGGAGGATAACTGCAATTGAAGATGTTTTAATCGACCCGTCCAAGGCTCAAGTAGAACATCAGGAAGTCAGAGAAAGTGGCAGCAGCAACGCTGACGAGTCCTTGACATCTGCGATC
>NZ_JAUBPO010000004.1:104239-158761 GCF_036700785.1 Microcoleus sp. S28C3
GCGCCGAGTGCTCACCCGATCCTATCTCAGGAACTGCCAAACAATGCAGCGCCAGCTACAGTTTCCCTGCCGTCGAACAGCACAGAACCTAGTGCAGTTTTTCCCCTCACGACCGCGCCGAGTGCTCACCCGATCCTATCTCAGGAACTGCCAAACAATGCAGCGCCAGCTACAGTTTCCCTGCCGTCGAATAGCACAGAACCTAGTGCAGTTTTTCCCCTCACTCAAGTCAATGTCCAAGCAAATGGGACAGCCAATGATGGGATGCGACAGGTAACATCTGTGTCTCAATTGTCAGATGTTCAGCCTACAGATTGGGCGTTTCAAGCGCTGCAATCTTTGGTAGAAAGGTATGGCTGCATCGCGGGCTATCCCGACGGGACTTTTCGGGGAAATCGCGCCTTAACCCGCTATGAATTTGCCGCTGGTTTGAATGCTTGTTTAGACCAAGTTACCAAGCAACTTGGCGCGAATACAGCTAATTTAGTTACAAAAGAAGACTTGGCAATTCTGCAAAAACTACAAGAAGAATTTGCGACTGAATTAGCAAGTTTGCGGGGGCGAGTCGATGCTTTAGAGGCGCGGACGGCAGAGTTGCAGGCCAATCAATTTTCTACTACAACTATCCTGGGGGGAGAAGTGATTTTTGGACTGGCGGCGGCCAGCGGTGGCAATCCACCGGGGAAAGGTGATAAAAATGTCATTTTCGGACACTTGACGCGCTTGCAGCTTACTTCTTCTTTTACTGGCAAAGACCGCTTTCGGATTCAGTTAGCAAGCGGTAATTTTAGTAATGGGGGATTTGCAAGTGCGAATTCCTTGGGAACCAATCAGGCGAGGCTGTCTTACCAGACGGATTTGAACAATTTAATTGCCTTGGATTTGGTGGAATATCGCTTTCCGGCTTTTAGCGATCGCGTAGTGTTTACAGTTAGGCCTGTTGGCTTCAGTTTAAGCAGCGTTTTGACAGCAAACTCTCCCTATTTTGACACGGGGCGGGGTGCGATTTCCCGTTTTGCTGAAGCGAGTCCACTCTTTAAAATTGGCAACTTAGAAGCGGGGGTTGGTGTTGACTGGTTGCTGACTCGAAAACTGCGGTTGCAGTTGGCTTATGGCACGGCAAATTCTAGCAGTCCGGAACAGGGTAAAGGCTTTGTAGCGAGCGATCGCAGCGCTTTAGGCGTGCAGCTTTTAATCAAGCCTGCTGCTACAATTTCAACCGGGATTACTTACATCAATGCCTATTCCAAGAGTGGTTTTTTGGAGACTTATACAGGTAGCATTAATGCTGACACATCAGGGGGAATTAACCAGCCTTCCCAAATTAATGCTTTCGGGGGGACGCTACAGTGGCGGATTACTCCTAAGCTAAATTTTGCGACTTGGGGCGGGTGGATCAACTCGGATTCTACGAAGTCGAATGCTTTTGCTAAAACTACGACCTATATGTTTACTTTAGGTCTGATCGATCCGTTAGGACGGGAAGGGGATTTGTTAGCATTTGTCTTTGGCCAGCCGCCCCGATTAGTGGATGGGAGGAACTTAATCGCGGGTAAAGACCGAGACACTTCTTTGCACTTTGAACTGTTTTACCGCTTGCGGGTGAACGATCATATCTCCATTACACCGGGATTTTTTCTGGTAACTAATCCTGAGAATAATGCCAATAATAACAGCCTGTTTGTCGGGACTGTGCGGACAACTTTCAGTTTTTAAGGGAGGCAATAATGAATAAAGCGAATATCTTGTTTATCGGTTTAACTGTCGCAATGTATTGCACTTTTGGAGGTGGTCTCAAGGCAGCTAAGGCTGGGGAAGTAGAGGGAACAAAATCTAATTTAACAGCACAAAATCCTGCCACACCTAATGCGAAACCAGCGGGAGAGCCGACAATTCCAAGGCCAAAATCTGCTTTTTTTGAACAAGAAAGAAGAACGAATGACGGGTTTACTGATTTCCTCACCGATGCGGTTGATGGAGTTAGCGATCCGATGGGGGGAACCGGAGGAGTTGGGACTGGTTTTGACGGGCCGAGAACAGAGGCGGGGGTGGGGAGACCGCCGTCCTCCTTTGACCGGACTTCGGTGGTGATTCCCCGGCGGTAGAGAGGACAGTTGGGTGGGCAAATAGCCCGCCTCAAATTTCTGAAAGCGATTGCTAACTATCAGCTTTCGGTTTGACCAGCGTAAACGTTTTAAATAGGAGATAAAAATGCCTTTCAACACAGACAGCATTGGTGGCGGAATCGGCACGGAACCCGGTGCAGGTGGCATTTCCATTGGCGACAGTAACACAGTACAATCGTCGCCATCTCGCACTCCCATATCACTCAATTTTGATGGCATTGGCGACTTACAACCTGTTGCTAACTTTCTTCCTTCTACCGCCGGCGTTTCCATTTCTCCCAACGCTTTAGGAATTGTTGATTTTGCTTCAGGTGGCAGCGGAAATTTTTTGAGCACCACTGGCGGAAGAAATACAGCACTGACATACAAGGAGAGTGATTCAATCGTCCTCAATATCAATGATGGATTTACAGGTCAGCTATCCTTCAAGTATTCTTCACCCTTTTTTGACGGGCATCAAGTTAAAATCTATGACGGTTTGAATGCAACAGGAAGTCAACTAATTTCTGTACCTTTGGCTAGGACTAATGAAGGTCGCGGGTTGATTGGTGCTTACAATCCCTTCCAGCCTGTTACAATTCCTTTTAATGGCACTGCGAAATCAATTCAAATTGGCAGCAGGGCTGATAAACTTTTAATAGATGACATTCAATTAGCGCCAGGGTCAGCAAGCACGCCAACGCCAGCTCTTCCGCCAGTAACGATACCCGCACAAGTAACGACAGCACCGACGCTATTTGCGGATGTTTCAGTGAGCCAGAATGATAGCCCAGAACCGGTTACAGTTGGCAACAATTTGACTTATACGGTGACAGTTACTAATAACAGTCCTGTCAATGCGGCGGATAATGTGGTTTTAACGGATAATTTGCCAGCCGGAGTAACTGTTGTTTCTGCAAATTCTAGTCAGGGAACTGTTACAGTCAACCCTGCGGGAACAGGAAATTTGCCTCGAACAGCGCAACAAGTCACACCAGTTTCTCCTAGTGGAATCACAGCTAATTTAGGCACAATTCCGCCTAATGGCAGCGTTGTCACCACAATCGTTGTCACCCCAAGGGCAGCAGGCTTAATTAACAATACTGTCAGCGTCTCTACCTCAAGTTCAGATCCAAATTTAGCAAATAATAGCGATAGCGAAATTACCGTAGTCAATCCGATAACTCCGACGCCAACGCCGTTGGCGTTCAACATTAGCGGCTCCACAGTCAACGATATCAATCGCAACGGCATTCAAGATAGGGGCGAACTAGGCATTGCTAATGTGACAACCTTCATTGATGCAAATAATAACGGTCTCCTAGATGCAGCAGAACGTTCCACCGTTACCGATGCTAATGGAAACTTCCAATTCCCCAATTTATCACCGGGTAATTATGCAGTAAGGGAAATCGTACCATCTGGTTCCACAACTACCACTGTCAATCCTGTTAACGTTAACCTCACTAATAGTGATGTCACACTTTTCTTTGGCATCACAAGCGAAACTACCGTAGTCATTCCTCCGACACCGACGTTCAACATTAGCGGCTCCACAGTCAACGATATCAATCGCAACGGCATTCAAGATAGGGGCGAACTAGGCATTGCTAATGTGACAACCTTCATTGATGCAAATAATAACGGTCTCCTAGATGCAGGGGAACTTTCCGCCGTTACAAATGCTAATGGAAACTTCCTATTCACCTTATCACCGGGTAATTATGCAGTAACGGAAATCGTGCCATCTGGTTCCACAACTACCACTGCCAATCCTGTTAACGTTAATCTCACTAATAGTGATGTCACACTTTTCTTTGGCATCACAAGCCAAACTACCGTAGTCAGTCCTCCGTTAAGCATTAGCGGCTCCACATTCAACGATCTCAATGCTAACGGTCGCCCTGATCTGGGCGAACTAGGCATTGCCAATGTGACCACCTTCATTGATGCAAATGGTAACGGTGTCCCAGATGCAGGGGAACTTTCCGCCGTTACAAATGCTAATGGAAACTTCCTATTCACCTTATCACCGGGTAATTATACAGTAACGGAAATGGTACCATCTGGTTCCACGCCTACCACTGCCAATCCTGTTAACGTTAACCTCACTAATAGTGATGTCACACTTTTCTTTGGCATCACAAGCCAAAGTACCGTAGTCAATCCGATAACAACGACAACTCCGACACCGACGTTCAACATTAGCGGCTCCACATTCAACGATATCAATGCTAACCGTCGCCAAGATCAGGGGGAACTAGGCATTGCCAATGTGACCACCTTCATTGATGCAAATGGTAACGGTGTCCGAGATGCAGGGGAACTTTCCGCCGTTACAAATGCTAATGGAAACTTCCTATTCACCTTATCACCGGGTAATTATACAGTAACGGAAATGGTACCATCTGGTTCCACGCCTACCACTGCCAATCCTGTTAACGTTAACCTCACTAATAGTGATGTCACACTTTTCTTTGGCATCACAAGCGAAACTACCGTAGTCATTCCTCCGACACCGACGTTCAACATTAGCGGCTCCAGAGTCAACGATATCAATCGCAACGGCATTCAAGATAGCGGCGAACTAGGCATTGCCAATGTGACCATCTTCATTGATGCAGATCGTAACGGTGTCCGAGATGCAACAGAAGCTTCAACTGTTACCGATGCTAGTGGAAACTTCAAATTCACCAATTTATCACGGGGTAATTATGCAGTAACGGAAATGGTACCATCTGGTTCCACAACTACCACTGCCAATCCTGTTAACGTTACCCTCACTAATAGTGATGTCACACTTTTCTTTGGCATCACAAGCGAAACTACCGTAGTCATTCCTCCGACACCGACGTTCAACATTAGCGGCTCCAGAGTCAACGATATCAATCGCAACGGCATTCAAGATAGCGGCGAACTAGGCATTGCCAATGTGACCATCTTCATTGATGCAGATCGTAACGGTGTCCGAGATGCAACAGAAGCTTCAACTGTTACCGATGCTAGTGGAAACTTCAAATTCACCAATTTATCACAGGGTAATTATACAGTAACGGAAATGGTACCATCTGGTTCCACAACTACCACTGCCAATCTTGTTAACGTTACCCTCACTAATAGTGATGTCATACTTTTCTTTGGCAACGCTGCGACCACTCCAACGCCAACAATAACTGCTAGCAGCATCAACACCCTTACTAACAAAGGTGTAGACAATGACACCCTAATTGGTAGCAACAGTGCTGGCATCCCAAAAGACTTCAGCAGCGACGATCTTTTCTTATACTCTCCTAATCAAACAAAAGATATTGCAGCAGATATTGTCGCGGGGAGCGATCGCATCTTTGTCTCATCTGTAGGTTTTGGCAACCTCATTCTCGGTGCAATTTCCCCGAATCAATTCGCCTTGGACACCGCCGCACTTGATAAGTACCTACACAAAATTAATTACACATCCGACTTTGTTATTCTTTAGACGTATCAAGGGTTTCAAGTCAACTCAGTCGGCAATTAATTTTGTTTACCTACTTATCAACGTTCAGTTTATCTACGATCGCCCCAACGGTTCCCTATTCTACGATCCCGATGGCGGCGGCCGTGCATCCCAAGTAAAATTAGCTACACTCCTCGGTTCCCCCGCCTTGAGTGCCACCGACATTTCGCTATTTTGAAGCTACCAGCATCGAAATATTACAGCGCCGTTCAACTTGTTAACTGATAACTGATAACTGTTAACTCTTCCCGTTAAAAGTTATCAGTTATCAGTTAAGTCTTTAAGCTACTTGTCTTTGAACTTTTGGGCAACGAGAACCATGCCCAACATGACTGCGATTTGGAATCCCAGGATGCCCCAATTCCGAAAAACATTCACATCGAAAGTTTTGCCAAAATCTTTGTGGATGTTGTCAATGATGCCTTCGGCCTTGCCAATAGCAGACTCGCGATCGCCCTTCCACGCGCTGTACTCATCTTGCCAGCGGTTCATATCTGCTTTGTAATTGTCCACCTTTTTCTTGTAATTGTCCAACTGGCTCAAGTCATCGGGGAATTTGCCCGGATCTGCCGGTTTGGCCGGTTCAGCCTTGTTAGTAAACGGTCGATCTTTATCCTTAATTCCCGGCACTTGACAGCCCTCGAACAGTTTTGGTCCCAAGCACTTGCACTGTTCCTCCTTCTGCTGGTCCGTCAGTTTGTCCCGTTCCGATTTTGACTTGTCCCTCCAACAGGGGTCTTCGGCAATATTGCTCCCCACTTTCACGAGCGTTACCAAGGACTCAAACGACCATTTCGTCAAGGTAAAATTGCTCACCACTTGACCGATAGGGGACAGTGCCGGTACTGGCACTGTTCCCCCCCCAAAAGTAATTTGAGGGACTAAAAACAGGATCGTCAGCATGGGAGCGACGTTTTGGTTGGGCGAAATGGCAGAAACGACCAGGCCCATCATCATGGCTGCAATGGTTGCCAAAACCAGAGTGACATACATCGCCCCCCAGTCTAGGCCGTCCGGGAAATCAATCGCCATTTTCTTAAACAGCAGAATGACTGCTGCCTGGTACAGGGCGAGGATGACAACCATCCCTACTTTAGAGAGGATGTAGGGGAGAACTTGGATCCCGATCAGGTGTTCGCGACGGTAGATATCGACTTCCTTGACGATCTCGCGCATGGTCAGCAAGCTGCCAATTAAGATGGCAAGCAGGGGCGTGTTGAACAGCATCCCGATCGCCCTGCCTGCATTCCCCCCCTCAACGTCAAACATCTGGCGCTGCCAGAGTATGAAGTCTAAGGAAGCGATCAGTGGAGTCGCTGCAAAGGTGAGAGCTAAAGTAATGCGATCGCGGAACAGGCAAGTCCAGTTGCGGCTCGACAAAATTAAGAATTGCCGCAAAGCTGAAATCGGCTTGGATTTGACATTCGACAGTTTGCCAGAGCCACTGTACCTTTGCCCACCGCCCTGTGCCTCGGCGCTGAGATTTTTCTGCCGTTCCGCCACGTATTTTTGATACTGGGGCGACTGGAGGTAGCGCTTTTGCCACTCTTCGGGAGGCACTACCCGCGCCACTCTGGGATCGGGCGCTTTTCCTTCGACGAGGGGGTAAATTTCGCTGAACTTCTCGACACCGAAATAGGCAGGCGCTTCTGCTGGAGGCCCAAAGTAGGCAACTCGCCCCCCCGCAGCTAAAAACACCACCAAATCGCACAAAGTCACGTTTTCTGTGGCGTGAGTGATCAGCAGCACCGTGCGGCCCTGGTCAGCCAACTTCCGCAGCAACTTCATTACGTCTGCTTCCGTGCCGGGGTCTAGCCCTGAAGTCGCTTCGTCTAGGAAGAACAAACTGGGTTTTGCCAGCAATTCCACCCCCATCGACACCCGCTTGAGCTGGCCGCCGCTCAGGGCGCTAATTTGTACATCTCGCCGCTGGGTGAGTCCCAAATCTTTGAGCACTTCATTAATGCGCTGCTGCCGTTCTGCCGCTGTGGTGTCTGCGGGCATTCGCAACTTGGCAGCGCAGTCTAAGGCTTGGTAGATGGTCAATTCCAGGTGAATGATGTCTTTTTGGGGGACGTAGCCGAGTTCGTTGCGGTAGGCGTTGAAGTTCTTATAGAGGTCAGCGCCGTTCACTAGGACTCCGCCGCTGGTAGCGGGCCGAAAGCCGTTGAGCGCGTCCATGAGGGTAGACTTGCCGCCGCCACTGACACCAGCAATGACAACGAACTCCCGCGCCTCAACGCACAGGGAAATGTCGTTGAGCAGGATTTTTTCGTCTGGTGTGCCTTTGTTGACAACTTTACTCAGGTGAACTACATCAATGCGGAGGTTGCCCTCTTCGTTGTAGCGCACCATCGTTTCGTCCACGTTGAGAACGAAGCGACAAGGGCCGATGCGGACGCTATCGCCTACTAGCAACGTCCGTTCCGATATTTGCTTGCCGTTGACGTAGGTGCCGTTGGTGGAGTCTAAGTCCTTGAGGATGAAGGAGCCGTTTTCCCGCGTAATTTTGGCATGAAACCGGGAGACGGCTGGATGGTTGACGACAGTGTTATTTTTGGGTTCGCGCCCGATTGTCAGGATGTCGCGCCCCCGCAGGTCTAACTGGCTGAGGAATAATGTTTCCTCCCCCACAAAATTCTGGGCAACCACTGTCGCCCCGTCTGAAGACAGCTTTTGACGCGGGCTGACAGTAGTAGGCACACTGTTGCTATTAAAAATAAACTGCAATTCGCTGTGGCCAATGCTGATGGTATCGCCGTTTGCTAGGGGGTGAGGAATGTTGGGTTGGAGCCGGATCTTGTTGACGCGAGTGCCGTCAGTGCTGCCGAAATCTGTAATTTGATAGCGAGCGCCGTTTCTGCTGATTTGAGCGTGCTGGCGCGACACGAGGGGGTCATTAATGACTAAATCGCTGTCGGTAGCGCGGCCGATAGTTACGACTTCAGTATTAACTGAGTATTCCCAGACAGGTTCGCTACCCTTATGAATTTTTAAAATGGCTGGCGATACAGGCATAGAGCTATTTCCATTAATCTTACGTCTTTTATCTCATACTGCCACTAACTTTTATCAAAGATGTTTCTCTTCTTAACTATCCTGCACTTTTTAATAAAAATTAATATTTTTAATCTGCTAAACAATCTAAAATTCTAGCGGCAATACTGACTAATGGTGTCATTCAACCAAATATCCTCACTGCGGAAGACAGCCGCAAAAACTCCTCCCTTGGCCTTGAGGCGATGGGTTTCCGTTTTGGAGAAATTTATGAATGGCTAATTGAGCAATAATTAGCCTTCACCACAACCGTCCATTTTCCGGGGCGCTACCTCTATACTCATCTTGCGGTTGAGGATAAGAAATTACTGGAGATGGAAGAGGAGGAGAGACTCTTATGGGTGTGTCGCCTGCCGATTTATTGCCTAGTTGCACAAAGGTCTCAATCGGAATTGCCCAACTAGATTCGATCATTAAATCTCTGGGCAAATTCGGCTTAGAACCATCCTTAAATACATAAGGATCGCCCCACAAAGGATAGGCGTGCATTCCATTGATTCCCACAACTTCCCCCCTGCTATTCAGCAGTGGCCCGCCGCTCATTCCCTTTTCAACTGGATTGCTATAGCCAATCTGATACCCTCCAACTAATGCTTTTGGAGACAGAAAGGAAACTCTCCCTAACATAAATTCAAACCCTCTTTTCTCAGAACCTTCTTGACCGGGAAACCCGGTAGCAAAGACTTCATCTCCTACTGCTATCGACGAAGAAGCTAGCCGCGCTACTGAATATTCCCTCGTACTTCTGAACTGTAATAAAGCGAGATCGTTGCCGTCAAAAGAGCGATTTTTTAGCAATTCACCCTGATATATTTTCCCATCTGGAGTTTGAATGCGGTGGGTTTCGCCAACGGCTAAAACATGATTGTTGGTAAGAATTGTGTAGGTCTGGCCTTGCTTTTTAATCAATATTCCTGAACCTGCACCGTATCCAGATAGCACTTTAACGGCGATCGCCCGTGCCTCATTTTTGATTTGGGCTACTGTCAGTTGTTGAGCGTTTTCTCGGCTGCCATTTACCTCAATCAAGCGCGATCCGCTGACAGGTAAGGACTGTACTGGCTGTTGAGTATACCAACAGCCAATACAGGTGATTAACAAAGAGCTGAAACGGAGTCTAAACCGCAGGCTCGACCAAAGCATGGTGCATTCCTCAGTGCTTTTTACCAAGACCCGCCACCACCACCGTTACTCGGCTCAACGTTCGGCTGAGGGCGAGTGGGAACAGCAGCGGGTGGAGAATTGAGATCGGGATTAGGAGCCGAACCAGCGGTTTGAACGACGGGCGCTTGTTCGAGAAATCGATTAAAATCGACGGTAGCAGATGAATTGCTATCGGCACTTTCTAGAAGGGGAGCGTTAGATGCACCAACACTAATATTAAAGATTTGCTGGATACGAGCGGCTGCATCTGACCCTGGTTTGAGGGTGAAAAGCAATTTGTCCGAAGTGCATGGAGGGTTGCTATTTCCTGCACAAATAGCTGCCTGGCCGTTAAGATATCCAGCCGTGAGGAAGTTCAGTTGGCCGCTGCTACGGTGCCTTTGGAAGCGACTGGATACTTCTTGGCAGCGCCGTTCTGGGGTGTATCCTGAGTAGCTAAAATATTCAGAATTCCACTTCACGACTGCCACCGTTCCTCGCCGTGTATTAGCAAAGGTGGTTGGTATACCGTCGCTACTTACGCCACAAAAGAAGGTGGTGCCTTGAGCGTAGCTGGGTTGATTGAAGGCGGTGACAGTGCCGATCGCGATCGCGCCCAATGTCACCGCAGCCGTTAGTGATTGCCATTTAGTCATTTTGAGTTAACCTATTTAAGAAAATTAATTGAATTCAAACTTTGAGTTATCTTGAGAAATAACAGCGATTATACAACTTCCAGCAACAGTTTGGCTAACTTTTATCGGAAAATTAGCATGATTCCCAACTGCAGGCTATTGCTAATACAGCCACTTAACCTTTCAAGTCCTCAAAGCAGCGATGCACTTGACGAATCTGGTCTAATGTGTTGAGTGATATCTATTTAATCTTTTCTAACATACCGCTCTGAGGTAAGTCAAGATCATCTCAGGGGAATTTGAACTAATCTTGACTTTCCCCCTTAACTGTAGACTAAAGCCCGTGGCAGATGGTCACTCCGGCTCACCCCCTCATATCGTTTGCGGTTGCTTAAATCCTCCCTCTATTTCTTAGTCCGCGCAGGCGGAGTTTGTGTGTGTAGAAGCGGTTTAACCGCCGATATATCTTACGGTGTCGGATTCGGATACTTAGCGTGCACCGCATTGATTTCCGCTATGATATCCTTATCCAAATTCACCTCCAAACTACCGATATTTTCCTCCAACTGTTCGAGGCTGGTTGCACCGATAATAGTGCTAGTTACAAACCAGCGCGATCGCACATACGCCAAAGCCATCTGCGCCGGACTTATCCCATTTTTCCCCGCAATCTCAACATACGCTTTCACCGCATCGTTCAGATTAGTTTTATCGTAACGTTGACCAAAACCCGCAAATAAAGCCAACCTTGAATTTTCGGGAATTCCATTCAAGTATTTACCCGTTAACAGCCCAAACCCCAAAGGACTGTAAGCCATCAATCCCACATCCTTAAAACGGCAAGTTTCTGCTAAATTTAGGTGAAATGTCCGATTGCTCAAACTGAAAGCATTCTGAATCGATACAACCTTCGGCAATCCGTGTTTTTCAGCCAACGTGCAAAACTCGCAAACTCCCCAAGGCGTCTCGTTACTCAAACCCAAATAGCGGATTTTCCCAGCTTTAATCAAGTCAGCAAATACCTCTAACTGTTCCAAAATCGGCACTGTTTCGTGCTCTTGGGCGATGTCGTAATCCGGCGCGCCAAATAAGGGGACGTAGCGATCGGGCCAGTGGATCTGATACAGGTCGATGTAGTCAGTTTGCAAGCGCTTCAGGCTGTCATTCAGGGCTTTTTCGACATTTGGGCGATCGATCTGATTTTTCCCTTCCCGAATCCACTTTAAGCGAGTGCTTCTGCCCGCCACTTTAGTAGCTATAATGACTTTATCTCGCTGCTGCTTCGCCAACCATTCGCCGATATATTCCTCTGTTTTGCCCTGAGTTTCCGGTTTTCCAGGGACGGGATACATTTCTGCCGTATCGATAAAGTTGATGCCTCTATCGATCGCAAAATCGAGCTGTTGGGCCGCTTCTGCAACGGTGTTCTGCTGGCCGTAAGTCATGGTACCCAAACAGATTTCAGATACTGATAAGTCGCTGTCGCCGAGTTTTTTGTATTCCATGATTGCGATTGCTTGCTGCAAAATTATCTGTTTCTATCTTACCGAAAAACTTTCACATGGCTTACGCAAGAGAGCAAAAAACCCCGGTTTATCGTTGTCACATTCCATATCGGATGACCAAATAACGTGACAAAACCGGGTTTTTGCGTAAGTCCTGTTTCATTTATTTGATGACTCACAAAAAAGTACGTGAAGCGCAGCTATTGCGTAAAAAATCTCCCTTTTCCCTGTTTTACTCTGCGCCTCTGCGGTTAAAATTTTTTAAATGCTATCCGCACGAAAATGTTAATATAAATAATTATGCCTCGATAGTTTATGAGTAACCGCCCGCCAAAAGTTCCGTTTGTAAACTTTTCCTTGCAACACCAACCAATCCAATCGCAAATAGCAGCAGAAATTGGAAAAATTATCCAGAAAGGAGAGTTTATTTTAGGTCAAGCACTCGCGGAATTTGAAACAGCATTTGCAGCAGCTTCTGGAGTAAAATACGGCGTAGGAGTGGCTTGCGGAACTGATGCGATCGCTCTGGGACTCCAAGCTTGCGGCATTAATCCGGGCGACGAAATTATCATACCCGCTAACACTTTTATCGCCACCGCGATCGCCGTCCTAGAAGCCAAAGCTATACCTATTCTTGTAGATTGCGACCCGGAAACTGCCCTGATTGACCTCACAGCAGCCGAAACAGCAGTTACCTCAAAAACTAAAGCAATTATCCCCGTACACCTCTACGGTCAAATGGTATCGCCCCGGCAGCTTTTAGATTTTGCGAAGCGCCACGATTTGATCGTATTTGAAGATGCCGCCCAAGCGCACTTAGCCGAAAGAGAAGGATACCGCGCGGGCTCCATTGGTAAAGCAGCAGCATTCAGCTTTTATCCCAGCAAAAACCTCGGTGCTTTTGGCGACGGCGGGATGTTAATTACTAACGATGCAGAGCTCGCAGAAAAAATGCGAACTCTCCGCAATTACGGAGCACAAAGCAAATATTTACACACAGAAATTGGCACCAACAGCCGCCTCGACAATTTGCAAGCGGCCGTGCTCAATGTTAAATTGCCTTACTTAGAAAAATGGAATCGCGATCGCACCGACGCCGCCCAACACTACAATACTCTACTAGAACCCTTGAAAAACAAAGGTATTGTACCGATCGCCAACCACAGCAGCAGCGGTCACATTTATCACCTATATGTTATCCAAATTACTGAGGAAAGCTCGATCGACCGCAACACCCTTCAGGAAAAACTCGCCCAAAACGGCATTCAAACAGGTATACACTATCCCGTACCTTGTCACCTGCAACCCGCCTACCAAAACTTAGGCAATCGGGGCGACTTCCCCCGCGCCGAAACCCTGTGCCAACAAATTTTATCATTGCCCATGTATCCCGGATTGAGCAATACTCAGATCGAGCAAGTTGTTCGGGCGATCGTACTATCATTGAATTGCTAATTGTTCGTAAAACTTATGCTGCAGGTGTTTCAAGCAGTAAGGTGCGGTTCTCAAAGCGTTTTTGTGGGAAATTAACAATTCTTTAACTGACAGTTCAAAACCCCACACCGTTGCGAATCCAGCGCGGCAACCTCAAAACTTCTCAAACCATGCACATCCAGCGCCGAATTCGCATTGTTTTCAAGCGATACCTCCTGGCGGAAGGTATCGCGGTACTCCTAGTGCTGCTGTACGCCCCCCTGCTAGTACACTGGTACGACGGCTGGCTCAACAAAAATATCAGCATCGAACACGAATATTTCAGCCACGGACTAATTGGTTTGCCCTACGCAGCTTATATTGCTTGGATGAACCGAAAGTGCTGGCGCCGGTTGCCCAACTCACCCCATCCTTTGGGAGGCTTTTTGCTGGTACTAGCCACCCTTTTTTATCTGAGTCGCTTGAGCGATTTAGTAAATTTATCCCTGCCAATAATGCTAGTCAGCATTTGCTTATCTTTAAAAGGAATTCCCGGCTTGCAATTGCAGGGGATGCCGCTTTTATTCGTATTTCTAGCCTCACCAAACCACATTCCTTACCTCATAGAACCCTACGCCTTGCCGTTGCAGCAATTCATTGCTGAAACATCAGGCTTGATATTAATTAAGGTTGGTCTCAACGTGAGAGTGGAAACAATTTATCTCTACGTAAACGATCGCATTGTAGAAGTTGCTCCCCACTGTGCAGGCTTGAAAATGCTGTTTACCAGTCTTTACGTCAGCCTAATGCTGCTGGATTGGACAGGAGTTTGGAGTTCCCACAAAAGAAGCCTTTTGTTTTTAGTTAGTACATCTATCATTAGCATCACTTCCAACATTTTTCGCAACACTTTGCTAACTTACTTTCACGGAACCGAGAGAGAGGGGCTTTTTACTTGGCTGCACGCCGGATGGGGCGGAGACTTGTATTCTGCTTGTATACTAGGCTTATTGGTACTTCTCCTCAACGGGGTAGAAAAGTATTTCCCAAGCAAGTCTGGTAATTAATGAAACAGATGATTTCAGCACGGAAACTACTGCGGCGGTATCAATTATCTAAAATTATGGTACTGGTGTTTTTGCTGGTATTAGTTGGGGCAGTAGCAATTCCGGGCTACGGGACAGGAAGGTGGCCTTGGACAAACCCGCCACCAGTTGCCAACCTCAATCAATTGAAAAGTTTGCGCCAAAATGGGATGACAATTCCCGGGTGGCAGGTGATCCGCGTCCAGAATAACGTCCAAATTGGCGGTCACAGATGGTTAGTGGAAGAAATTAAAAACGATCGAACAATTGCCATTTTATTGCTGTTGCCTCAAAATAGCCCCAAAAACCAGCCCCAAGTAGAATGGCTAGACCTCGATGGATTTCACCGGTGGCAAACAGATTCTCATCGCACTCTGAGGTTTACAGTTAAAGTAGCGCCAATACACGACCAGCCACCGCCTAATGTCGAGACCCGGTTTTTCCGAAGCTGGACTCCCCAACAAACTTTTGCTGTCATGCAGTGGTACGCTTGGCCTAACGGAGGTTCTCCAACAACCAGCCGCTGGTTTTGGGAAGACAGCATTGCTAGACTGTCGAACCGGCGCGCCTCTTGGGTTGCTGTCAGTATCATCCTTCCCATTCAACCGCAGGGCGACATTAAGATAGCTCAACCCTTGCTCGAATCTCTCGGCGAAATTGTACAGGCTAAATTAATGGCAGAAACTTTTCGGTTTGAGTAAGTAGCTAGGTGCAAATAAATCGGTATACGGGGTGGGCGGGTTTTGGCACAATAAACTGCCTCTTAGTAAATATCCGGCTTCAACCAGCCCCTAAAATATCTTATTTTTTTTCGCCTCGCTCTATTTAGATGAAACTTAAAACTCAGCTAATTATTCAAAATATTTATGTTTTTAATCCTCTCAAAATGCTTGTAAAATCCACAATTAAAAATCGCGTCGCTGTTTCCTTGGCAGGCTGGTATTCAACTGCTTGGACTCTATCTTTTGCTGCTGTATTCTGGGGCTTTAACAGCAAAAATTTTTCGGAAACTGCTTTAGCTCAATCTGTTGTTCCTAGTTCCCCGCGACTCGTGCCGCCACCGCCATTGCGCGTACCGCCACCGCCGCCTGCCAATCTTAACCGGGAAATTAACCCAGCTTTTCGGAATCGGCCCTACCGCCTGGGCCCGGGAGACCAGATTTCTGTTCAAGTTCAGCGCTTCCCAGAGCTAGGTTTTACAGGTGCAATCAGCCCTGAAGGGGTAATTGTACTGCCGCTAATCGGAACAGTAAATGTGCGCGGTCTTACCGTCGAAGAATCACAGCAGCGCCTCCGGGAGCGCTTTGGCCAATTTATCAAAAATCCTCAAGTCTCGGCTGCTTTGCTGGTTCAGCGCCCCGTAGTGGTAACGGTGACGGGGGAAGTGGCCAGACCGGGTTTTTATCCGCTGCAAACCCCCCAGCTTCCTGCGGCTCTGGCGGCTGCTGCTGGGACTACTCCTACGGCGGAACTGCGGGCGGTGCGGGTGCGGCGGACTCTGCCGGGAGGTGCTGTCGCGGAGCAAGTTGTTGATATTTTGACACCGCTGCAAACTGGTATTGCTCCGCCGGATTTGCGTTTGGAAGATGGAGATGCGATCGTCGTACCGTATAAACAGGTTACGCCCGATCGCAAATCCGATCAAGATTTAGCATCCAGGTACAGCCTCGCTGCTGCCGCTGTCCCCATCCAAATCACTGTCACCGGAGAAGTCAGCAAACCCGGTTTTTACACGCTTCCGGCGGGTTCTGGTCGAATTTCGGCTGCTTTGGTGATTGCGGGGGGAGTCACGGGAAAAGCCGATTTGCGGGAGGTACGAGTGCGGCGGACGCTGATGGACGGCTCGTCGGTCGAGGAACCAATCGACCTCTACACTCCCCTAGCAAACGCTAACGATTTGTTCGATTTTCCTTTAGCATCGGGAGATGTGATTGTCATCCCGGAATTGGACGCTAGTACCAAAAACCTAGACTACGACAAAGCTCTTGTTTCGCGGTCTACTCTGATTAAGCCGAGGATCTACGTTCGAGTTTTGAGTTACGCTAGTGGTGGTTTGACCTCGTTCTACGTAGAAAATGGCAGCAGGTTTTTGGATGCTCTCAATAACTTGCCTGTTAATCTTGCTGACTTGCGGAAAATAGCCCTGATTCGGTTCGACGAAAAGCAAGGTAGAGCAATCAACCGTTCGATAGATGCTAAAGCTGCTTTGGAGGGCAATGTTTCTCAGAACCCGATGCTCGAAGATAATGATGTGATTGTGATTGGCAGGAATTTGGTAGAGCGAATTGGTTATGTAATCAATACTTTTACTCGACCATTCCGCGATACTTTGGGATTTATTCTGTTCTTTGAGCAGTTGAGAAATGGGGTAACCGATCTGTTCGGACCGTCACGTAATAATGATAGGTAGTCAGACTATTTTCGATTTTCGATTTGAGATGGGGAATGACTTATGCGATATGGGTTTAGATCGCAGGCCGAAAGTTCTAAGGTTTTTGGGAATGGGTATCATTTGTCAGCAATCATTAGTTATCGTTAACAATTAGCAATCTAAAATCTAAAATCTAAAATCTAAAATCGTCATGACTTTATCCGTTGTTAAACGTTATTTAATTGCTTTTGACCAATACAAGTGGGTGGGACTGGCTACTCTCGCGGTGACTGTGGGCGTGTCGGGAGTAGTGGCTTTGCAGCCAACTCCGCCGCCAGTTTACGTTGCTGCAGGTACGCTGGCCTACCGTAGACCGAGCGTGATTTTTTCATCGACTACTACTAAAATTCAACAGGAAGGACAAGAAATAACTAAAGATATGCTGCTGGATAGAAGGGTGGTTGAAGCAGCAGCGAAAAAAGTAAATGTTTCTGCTAAAAAGCTGGCAGACAACGTGCAGGTAAAGATGCCGAGTAAGAATAATGACCCCAGCGCTTTGATTCAAGTATTGTACAAAAATGTCGATCGCAAAAAAGCAGAAGCGGTAGTAGAGGCGATGATGAAGGAAATGGTCGCTCGCAGCCAAACTATTAATACTTCTAGACTGCGAGAAACGATCGCCCAAATTAACCAGCGTTTGCCGAAAGTAACTCAGGAACTCAGAGAGACAGAAGCAAAACTTGAAGCCTACGAAAAACGAGAAGGAACTTCAATTTTAGCAGCTCAGAGCGGTGTACTGCCGCAAGCGATTACCAGCAGCCAACAGCAGCAGCGATCGCTCCGCGCGCAGTTGGGAGGAATTGAAGCTCAAATGAAAAGCTTGCAGGATCGCTTGGGATTGAATGTGGAGCAAGCTTATGTCGCTCAAGCACTCTCTGCCGATCCAATTATTGCGCAACTGCGAGTGCAATTGTTTTCGCTCGAATCTCAGCTCAAAATTCTCCGCAGCGACTTGCAGGAGGAACACCCAAAGATTGTAGAATTGGTCAAACAAAAACTTGCTTTTGAGCAGCAGTTGCAGCAGCGACAGTCTGAGGTGCTCGGCGGTAACGGGGTGGCGGCTCCGCTCAGAAGTGCCGATCGAATTCGGGTAGACTCTTCTTTAGACCCGGCGAGACAGCAGTTAGCTCAAAGTTTGATTGCTTTGCAAACGCAGCAGGATATGGCGAAACAGCAACTCAAAGGAATCGAGAAAACTGAACAGCTATTACGCCGGGAACACGCGACAATCCCCAACAAGCAGTTAGAACAAGCCCGGTTGGCCCAGCAAGTGGCGCTGAAAAAAGCTCTCTACGATAAGATGCAGTCGGCTTTGGTAGATGCTTCGGCGGCGGTAGCTGAGACAACGGGGAGTTTGACAATCGCCCAACTTCCCAAAACGAATGACGTTGAGTCAAACAAGAGAGGTTTGCCCGTGATGCTGGCGGTGGGAGGATTTGTGGGATTGCTGCTGGGCGGCGGGTTGATATTTTTGTTGGGGATGCTCAACGGCAAGTTTTACAGTTGGGAAGAAGTGCGGGCGGCTTTGGTGGAAAAAGAGGTGCCGATACTGGCAGTTTTGCCTGAAGTGACGGTGTTTGATTCCTACGGCGATGAAATGCCTCTGGCCCTAGAGGCAAATTCTCCCTATTTGGAATTTTACGAGCGGTTGCGCACTAATTTGCGCCGGATCGGGGACAAACCGGTGAAGGTGGTGCTGCTGACTTCGGCGGCCGGTTTGGAGGGGAAAAGTTTTAGTGCTTACAATTTGGCAATTGCGTCGGCTCGATCGGGTAAGCGGACTTTGTTAATTGAAGCAGATTTGCGATCGGCTTCTAATGTTGAATCTTTGAAAATCGCTGCAGATCCTCTGGCGGCGGTGGAACCTTTGCACTATTACGGCAATATTAGCGAGTGCGTCTTTTTGGTTCCCGAGGTAGAGAACCTATATGTGGTACCGAGTCCGGGCTTTTTGCGGCAGGCCTCTGCCGTACTCGAATCGAGCGAAATGCGGAGATTGTTCGACGATGTTCGCAACCGCTTTGATTTTGTGGTTGTGGATTCTCCGGCCTTGAGCGAGTGCAACGACGCGCTGACGCTGGAACCGTACACAGACGGTATGATTTTGGTGGCGCGGCCTGGTTACACTTTGTCTAGTATGTTGTCTGAGGCGGCAGATCAGTTGCTGGAATCTGAGGAGGAGGAGTCGCATAAATCCGGCCCGCGGCTGTTGGGAGCAATTATTAACGGTGCTGATATTGCGGTGAAGTTCCGCAACGATATTGAGGAATTTGAGTTGCCTTTGAGTGCGATCGGCGATCGGGCGATCGAAGTGCGATCGAGGCAATTACCGCAGCAATCAAGGCATAAAAATAAGGCTATTAATAGTAAATTGAGCTAATTTATGCGGCTTGATTCTGGTAAAGCAATCCTCAACGAAATGTGAATGTATTGTAGGCTGCAACCTAAGCAGCTTAAGCCGAAAGCACCGTTAACAGTCAGTCGATTTTAGATTTTAGATTTTAGATTTTAGATTTAAAAATTGACTCCACAGATGAATCTGGGAGCGGGAAATTAGGTGTAAAATTTTTCGCTTGTCAACAGTCAACCGTCAACAGTCATTACTTGAAAATGTGTCATCGCACTATTGATTCGATTCCGGCCGTTTCTGGTGTTTCTTCTGGATGAACTGTTCCAAATCGGCGATCGCATCTTCAAAATCAGACAAATTAATTTTCGCAGGTCTAGTCTTCTTCGGCAAACTCGAAGACTGACTCGAAGACTTAGCCTGAGGTGGTGGAGATTTAGGTTGTGCCGCTTGACTGCTGTTCGATTCTATAGAATCGAACAATTCATCCAGGGACTCAAAAAATGATTGAGCCGAGGCCCGGCGTAAATCTTTCTGGTCGTCGTCATCCGTCATAAGCCACTCCATAGGGTCTAAAATTTGCCAACAAAGTCTGTCCGCCCCGGCGCGTGCAGATATTAGACATGAAAACCGACTAAAACAAGCAGGAGGACAGAATTTAACCGGGCGATGGGAATGCCTGTGGCTGAACTTGCTGCCCCATATAAAACCTGCTGCGGGCATTGTCAGCCTTCAAACTATATTTAACTCTACACCCGCCTACTGAGTGATTTGAGACTTGGTGCAGACCCTGCTCAAAATCATTGACCCTGAAAAAATCTCAGTTACGGCTCTTTCGTTGTCTAATTAACCCTAGTCTAGTCGAGAATAAGGAAACAGGACTTGCGCAACTATTACCGCTGTTCAAGGGTTGCGATGGCAACGCGCCAGCTCGAAAGGACGGACAGACGGTGTTTTTTGCTTGAGTCCTAAGATTTCAAAGGCATTAGGAGATTTTAAGGTGACTCAGGGATTTGATTACGATTTAGCAATTATCGGCGCTGGCGTGGGCGGACACGGCGCGGCCATACACGCGGTTAGCTGCGGGCTGAAAGTGGCAATTATCGAAGCGGGCGACATGGGCGGGACTTGCGTCAACCGCGGCTGCATTCCCTCGAAGGCGCTGTTGGCGGCTTCCGGGCGGGTGCGAGATTTGCGGAATGCCCACCACCTGAAGACTTTGGGAATTCAATTGGGGAGTGTGGATTTCGATCGCGGGGCGATCGCCAATCACGCTAATACCATTGTTAGCAAACTTCGCGGCGACTTGACCAACAGCCTCAAACGTTTGAACGTCGATACTATCCAAGGTTGGGGAAAAATCGCCGGTTCTCAAAAAATTACCGTCGAAACGACGGATAAAGGCGAGAAAACTATTACCGCCAAGGATATTATTCTCGCTCCAGGTTCGGTTCCCTTCGTCCCCCCCGGGATAGAAATTGACGGCAAAACTGTATTTACCAGCGACGATGCTGTCAGGTTGGAATCGCTGCCGAAGTGGATTGCAATTATTGGCAGCGGTTATATCGGTTTGGAGTTTTCGGATATTTACACGGCCCTAGGCTGCGAAATTACGATGATTGAAGCTCTAGACCAATTGATGCCGACTTTTGACCCGGATATTGCTAAGTTAGCAGAACGAGTGTTAATTGCACCCCGCGATATTGAAACAAAAGTTGGGTTGTTGGCGAAGAAGATTATTCCTGGTTCGCCAGTAATTATTGAATTAGCTGATTTCAAAACTAAGGAAGTTGTCGAAGTTTTGGAAGTTGACGCTTGTTTGGTAGCAACTGGCAGAGTTCCGGTGAGCAAGAATTTGGGATTAGAAACTGTTGGCGTGGAAACGATGCGCGGTTATATCCCAGTTAACGATAAGATGCAGGTTTTGGTGGCGGGAGAACCGGTACAAAATTTGTGGGCGATCGGCGATGTTAATGGCAAGATGATGTTAGCGCATTCTGCGTCTGCTCAGGGAATTGCCGCAGTAGAAAATATTTGTGGCCGTGCCCGCGAAGTTGACTATTTGAGTATCCCGGCGGCGGCTTTTACTCACCCGGAAATTAGCTATGTGGGGATGACTGAACCTGCGGCCAAAGAGTTAGGAAAAACTGAAGGGTTTGAGGTCGGTTCTGTCAAGAGTTATTTTAAGGGAAATTCTAAGGCTATTGCGGAGGGTGAAACCGACGGTATGGCTAAGGTGATTTACCGGAAAGATACTGGGGAGTTGTTGGGAGTTCACATTTTCGGTTTGCACGCTGCGGATTTAATTCAGGAGGCGGCAAATGCGATCGCCCAGCGCGATTCTGTTAACAATTTAGCATTCCGAGTTCACACTCACCCGACGCTTTCGGAAGTGCTGGATGAGGCTTTCAAACGGGCGGCTGGAGCAGGTAGCCATTAATCTGTAGGGGCGCTCCTCTTGTTTTAGATCCCCGACTTGTTGAATAAGTCGGGGATTTGGGTATACTGTTTTAGAGCGGTGGTAGAGTGCCGATCGCATTTTCAGCTAATTCGAGAAATTGCTCGCCGCAGTTAATTTGCTCCGCAGCTTGCTCGACAGTGACAGTATCAAGTCCCCCGTAATCCCCACTATTTCGCAAGTCTTGAGCATCGATTAAAAATCTGTGAAACTCAGCAGGAAGTCTTCCTGTACGGGCAAATTCTCGGCCAAAAGCTCCAATCACTGCGGCATGACTGGAAAATGACATTCCTTCGCCATCTAAAAATGCCTCAGCAATATAAAACATGGCGTAATAAGCGCGAGATGCTGTATAGTCTGGGAAACCATTATTTAGTAATAGCTTTGCCGCCGATAGACTTTGACGAGCTTTCAGGAGTAAGTCTAATTGTTCTGGTTTCATAAAGCTATTCCCTCTTTACGAATGTTCCTCAATAAAGGCCCGTTGTAGTGCGTAAATCGCTGTTCGTCCATAAACAGACAGCTAATGACTTCATCATTTTGGAGCGACAAATCGGCTCGAATGTGGCTGGTTCTTTTAATTTCTTCGCCTGGGTTTACTTGCCCTTTGAGGACGACTAAAATATCAATATCAGAGTCGGGGCGTGCATCGCCTCTGGCTTGGGAACCGTAGAGCACCATTTGTGTGAGGCGATCGCCGTAGAGTTGCTCGAAGTGCGATCGTAATTGCATCAATATGTTCTTAAGTTTATCGTTAATGCTCATATTTGTTATAAATGATTGGAGGCCAAACTTTAAGCAAAATGCTGCAAACCTGGCTGATTTTTGGCACTAACGAAAGGGGATTCGAGATCGATCGACCAGTTTTCATCAATAACTTTGAGATTGGTCTCTAAAATCCGACTTCTATGAGTACCTTTTATTTTTAGCCTTCCTCCGCAAGTTCTTCAGTTTTCTTTTGTCCTTGATAATACAAAGCTTTGATGTCTTCCTGAAACTCCTGATATTTCTCAATTTTTTCCGTTAGATTCGTATCAAGTTTGTGATATTTTCGGAGACTTTCAACGGCTTTCCTAATTGCTTCAGCATCAAAGCTAGTATCTCCTGTTAGCAAAACATTCAGCTTATGCAAAAAACCAACAGCGTCTTCTTTATTAGCACCATTCGGATGATTATTGAAGAAGCTTTTCTGTAAACCTTTGATCTTCTCTTTAGCTTTTTCATTAGTTCTTTCAAGTTCTGCTTCACTAATTCGTAGATAAAGTTCGCCGAACAGAATCTTAAAGTTATGGTTGAACTTAAGGAGTGCCTCTAAATCTTTTGGATCTAAATCTTTTGGGTCACTACAGCTTTTTTTATGAAGAACCTGTACTACCTCAATGACATTTCTGGCAAAAGGAAGCTTGCTTAATTGGCGTTTATCTTTCGATGCGGCTTCAACACAGGAATAGACAGCTTTGAACATTGTCATACCATCGTTGAGTTTTTTCTGAATGTCTTCCTCCTTGATATCTTTTATATCCTGCTCTGCCATCCCCCAGATAACTTTTACATACCTGTGGGCTGCCAATACACCGATTCTCAAAGGAATAAGATCTTCTATTTGAGGCTCTTTGAGTTTTTCAGGAAGATTAACTCCTAGTTCTCTCAAATCACCGATTTGAAGTACATAACGTTCGTCGAGTAAACGAGCTTTCTGCCAACCATACTCTTCCTTTGTCAGTTCTAGCTTTGCCTTATCTCCATCTGAGTCACTGTCCATAAGGACAATCACTGCTGCTTGCTCACGATCGCGACTACGTGCTAAGTAAGTCATGTAAGGAACATTTCCAGTTCCTCCAGCAGGCACAATCGTTATTTCATTCAAGTTCAGAGTTGTTAGCTTTGATTCACCCCTGCGTAGTAAATGAGTTGATGCACCTGCCAGCAAAACTTGATCGACAGGTCCCTCAACCATAATATTACACTGACTGATATAAACAGTTTCAGCGACAAACGCCCCTAATGAAGAACGAAGTGGTTCATAGCGGTTGTTGGCAGCACTATTAACCACTTGTGTTCCCTCATATCCAATTCCTTTATTCAAAACACGGATGCGTTCAGAGTGGTTTTTATCAATCAGAAAAGGAGAGTGAGTAACATAAACTACCTGAGAACTGGGAGTACCATCTTCAGAACTGGCAACTTCTTCAAAAATCTTCAGCAAATCTTGTTGAGCCTGATTGGATAAGTAGGTGTCGGGTTCATCCATGAGAAGAATTTCAGGGATATTATTAGGTGGTTGATACGACTTATGTTGTATAAAGTAACTGAGAAAATATTTTAAACCTGAGCTTCTCTCCTCAAAAGAGTATTTTGTTCCTGTCCGATCGATTATACTGAATTCTAAATTATGGTCTTTAGCTTGAACGAGAATTTGAAATTTCTTATCTTGTGGCCAATACTTCGGAAAATTTAGATTAGCTGATAATTGTTTGTTAATTTGATCTATTAATGCTTCCGTATATCCTATATCGTTTTTTGCCATTGCATTTGCTAGCTCAACAATAGCTGTAGTGCTAATCTTGGCAATAGTACATATCATATCATAGGCAAGGTTTATACTTTTTTGTTGCTTTAAATCGCTGTCATTATCTGTATTTATATAGTGATTTTGAAGTTCTTTTAAAAGATTATTTATTAGTTCATCTCCCTTTTTTTCCTCGTTATTATAAGAGGGAGCATTTGAAGTAGGTATTTTTTGAAATAAGGTTGCATTTTGCATTAATTTATCTAGCAATAGTCTAATATTCTCTCTTTTTTCAAAAGACAACAATTCATATCTTGTACCTTCAGGATTTCCCTTTATCTTTTCAACTAACTTTTGAATCGGTACACTATCTGGGAGGGCTGTATTAGTATCGAGTCTTCTAGTAGTTGGTAGTACCTTTTGAAATTGTTCAAGAGACTCTGGTTTAACTGGATGTGGGTTGGGAGCATGAGGTAGATAAATGATTAATTCGTTAATATTTTTTCTTAATAAGAAAAATCTGTCGAATTCTTGAGCTTTTGGAATATCAGAGAATTCCTTGATTTGGTCGGCTTCTTCTTTAGAAACGTCAGACCATTCAGTAACAAAATCTGGAATACGTGATTTATCAGCCGTGATGAGAAATCTGTCAGAGTATCGGCAAAAATCTGACGCGGAGATTTTGTGAGTCTTATAATCACGCCCAGTAATTGCTTTCTCTATCGCGGTCAGTAGGTGTGATTTACCTGATTCATTCGCACCGACAACTGCCGTGATTTGCGGCTCGATAGAGACTCTAATAAAGGGAAACCATAAGTCGCTACCATCTGCCTTAATCATTTCCCACGGATATTTTTCGATTTTTTTATTGGACTTATTGGGCTTATTGAGCTTGGTAGATTGATTGTCGGTAGCGAGGTATTGCCGCGCGTGATCGACGTTGAAAGACTTATAGAATCGGATAAAAATTGTATCTAGTCTCATAGTTAAGGAAAAATGGGAAACACTGAAATTCATTATAACTCAACAAGGAGAATGGCAAAAAGCCCGATCGCCCCTACAATATCCTTTAGCACTCACAAGCAGTTACGCTAAACGCACACTACACTGCAAATGTCAACGCTTTTAACTGAAAATCAAAGCCAGATCGCCCTTTATCCCCCTATCATGCTTCAAATCCGCCGCCGTCCCCCTAGCACATCCGTCTCTGTACTCTACCTCAGCTACCAAATCGCCGTACCCGACGCCGAACCCCAGCACATCCTCGAAGAAATTGTCTGGCAAAAAGAAGCTGAAGTAGCCCAAAAGCGCGATCGCACCCCGTTATCCGAACTTCACAAAAAACTCCCCTTTGCACCGCCTACTCGCGACTTTCTTGCCGCCCTTAAAAATGGCAAAACCAAACCCGCTATCATCGCCGAAGTCAAAAAAGCTTCCCCTAGCAAAGGAGTAATTCGCGAAGATTTCGATCCCGTGGCGATCGCCCTAGCTTACCAACAAAACGGCGCTAGCTGCATCTCCGTACTCACCGATGAAAAGTTCTTTCAAGGCAGCTTTGAAAATCTAGCTAAAATCCGTACCGCCGTCGATTTACCCCTGCTTTGCAAAGAGTTTATTATCTATCCCTACCAAATCTATCTCGCCCGCATTCACGGCGCTGATGCTGTTTTGTTAATCGCCGCCATTCTATCTGACAAAGACTTACAATATTTTGTCAAAATTGTCAAGACTCTGGGCATGACAGCTTTAATAGAAGTTCACACTCTCGAAGAACTCGATCGAGTATTAACCCTAGAAGGCGTCAACCTGATCGGTATCAACAACCGCAACCTAGCAGACTTTTCCGTCAGCCTAGAAACGACCAGCCAACTATTAGCCTCGCGCCAAACCGAAATCCAAGCAAAAGGCATCCTCATCGTCAGCGAGTCAGGAATCCACACTCCCGACGACCTAACTCAACTTGCCAGCGCCGGAGCAGAAGCCGTCCTCATCGGCGAATCTCTGGTCAAACAGCCCGATCCAGGCGCCGCTTTAGCCTCCCTTGTGGAAGCCCATCCGGGTCTGTGAAAGGCGAGACCGCTTGACAAATCCCCCTTAATTCTGATAAAAAGTGATTAAGTAGGTAAATAATGAGAATTTCTAGCCTGCATCGACTCAAGCGCTACTGTAAAAAAGAAATAGCACTCAAAGCTACATGGCATAGAAATATTTTGCCAGAAAGCAATTAAATCTATTCTGTAAGCCTGTCGATCGCAAGATTTAGCGTGTCCAACGCACCCAGCCCCGAATATTCGATCGGCAAAGCAGGGGTTTTTGTACGGTGAGAAAACAAATAAACAATCGGGCATCTAATGTTCACCTGTGATGCCTCATGCAATTGCAATGGGGTGTCGGTTCGCTGAGGTATGTTAGCTTTCATGGAGCCAATCCCCCTTCCTTCGTACATTCATTATGAATTGCTACTTCAATTGTTAGAACGCAAAACGATGTTTGCTGTCAGTCCACAATCGCCGCAGCAGCAACAAGTTCACCAACTTATTATTACCCTGCGCAAAGCCCTTGCCATTCAAAAGCAATTAGAACAAAGCTGCGAGCGATCGAACTTAGCGGTAGAACATCGCTGGTCTCTAAATGAAATTAACCACAAGGGAGTTAAAAGTTAAAAAACTTAGAGTAGCGCGGTGACGTATCGTATTTGATTTATTCTATATAACTCCCACAGGAAAAGTTAGGACAATATCATGGACAACAAATTAATGCTGATGATTCCCGGCCCGACGCCGGTGCCGGAAGCGGCATTGTTAGCGATGGCAAAACACCCGATGGGCCACCGCAGCAAGGAATTTGACGCGATTTTTGCAGAATGTACCGAAAATCTCAAATGGTTGCACCAAACCAGCAGCGACGTGCTGAGTTTAACCGTTTCCGGTACCGGGGCGATGGAAGCTGGGATAATTAATTTCCTGAGTGGGGGCGATCGAGTTTTAGTCGGTACTAACGGCAAATTTGGTGAACGCTGGGCAGAAGTTGCCGAAGCTTACGGTTTAAACGCCGAAATTATTAAAGCTGAGTGGGGCCAACCTTTAAACCCCGAACACTTCCGCGAAAAACTCGAAGCAGATACAGAGAAGCAAATCAAAGCTGTCATCATCACCCACTCGGAAACCTCCACCGGCGTACTCAACGACCTCGAAACCATCAACCGCCACGTTAAAGCCCACGGTGAAGCTTTAATTATGGTCGATGCTGTCACTAGCTTAGGCGCTGTCAATATTCCGATGGACGCTTGGGGCATCGATGTCATTGCTTCAGGTTCTCAGAAAGCTTACATGATTCCCCCTGGTTTGGGTTTTGTGGCCGTCAGTCCCAAAGCTTGGGAAGCTTACAAAACTGCGAAACTGCCCCGCTATTATTTAGATTTGGGCAAATACCGCAAAGAAGCTGCCAAAAATACCACTCCTTTTACTCCGCCGGTCAATATGTTTTTTGCGCTGCAAGTAACATTGCAGATGATGAAAGCCGAAGGATTAGAAAACGTTTTCGCGCGACACAAACGTTTGATGACAACTACTCGCGCTGCTGTAAAAGCTTTAGGTTTGCCCTTGTTTGCCGCTGACGATGCCGCCAGCCCTGCGATTACCTCGGTTATGCCACCAGAATCGGTAGATGCTCAAAAAGTGCGGACGTTGATGAGAAAAAGATTTGACATTGCTCTCGCCGACGGACAAGACCATTTGAAAGGTAAAATCTTCCGAATCGGCCATTTGGGCTTTGTGTCCGATCGCGATATCCTAGCAGCAATTTCCTCTTTAGAGGCGGTGTTACGAGAATTGGGCCATGAAGGCTATACTCCTGGTGCCGGCGTTGCCGCTGCTGCCAAATTCTTGGCTGAATCCTAATCTCAATTGTTAAAGGATTTTGGATTTTGGATTCTATCTAAAATCTAAAATCCTTTTAATATGCTTCGGATAACCAATCAAAGATTTTATCCAACTGTTCGAGAGTGACTAAACCGTATTGCCACAGAACCATCGGCAAGGAATTCGGGTCTTTATCGCGCTGGCGCTGTTTGTCACCGCCACGTTCGGCGACAGCAATTGAGGCGGGAGAAATTGCCAAATCTTCTTGTAAAAATCGAATTAATCGAGTGTATGTAGCGGATGCCATCTGATTTCACCTCTAAGTATTGGACACCATTTTCTAATGGGAACCTGATGTTTTGTGATTAGTAATAAGCCAGTTTTAAATCTGTCTTGTAACCGTCGATAACTGTTTTAACAGTATTGGCAGTTGAAACTGCCAAATGTAATGCTGAGTGCGACTATAAAGCCAACCTTTTCCAAAAAGCTAAAGGTTTTGCACTTTTGCTGCTGCCAGCGCGATCGAATCTAAACTGAATACCTCGGCATCTTTGCAGCGCGAATCGGAATAAATTCTGCTACCTAAAACTAATAAACCAGGTTCAGAGTTTAACTTCATCTGCCCAAATGCAGAATCCGCAAATCTACTTCCGAAACATTGGTTAGATATTTCGATCCAACCCCAACCTGCTACCAGAAGTTAACTTTGCCAAATAACTTGGCTTGTAGCATTTTACTTCCGATAGGTTTAGTAGATTTAGCTCGAAGTTCAGAAGTCCCAGAGAATTTCTTTTCGTGCTGCTACCTCTTGAGGCTGAGTATCGTCTCTCAGGATTGGTAACGAATCGCTGACTCGTCTCATACCCGCGACCAACTATCTACAGCTTCCGCAAACAAGCTCAACTCCAGACTGGCTGAGATCGACATCGTAGCAAATCTGTTGGTGTTTGTACTGAATTTTACATTAATATTTTAACAGATTTAATCAATATTTGTAAAGTTTCTAAATTTTATCCGGTATTCCGAAGCCAGGCGGATCTCTGGGGGATGGAAACCGGGGATTGTGTTTGTGTGCAGGTTTTACTAGAACAACAGTTTGGACATTTTTTGATTGCCAACCTAAGGGTTTCAGACTGCAACATCAAAACTTAGTTCGCTGAGGCAGGTTGACCTCAGAAACCGGGTTTCTAGGAAATTTTGGGTTGAGTAACGAGAAATATCGCAAGAAACCAGGTTTCTAGCCCCTATACAATCGCCAACTGAAACAATCCGTAGTTTTACTGGAAAAACTCGATTTCAATACGATCGCCCACTTTGACACCGAGTTCAGCAGCTCGCCCGCCCCGGAGTTCAATAACTCGATCGACAACAGTGTTGGGCCCGTAGGTAGGGCAAGGATCGGCAGTACAAGGAGGTGCAGAAACTTCGATCGCCTCAACCACCCCATTCCGCAGAAAAATCATATCCAGAGAAATCTTGCAATTTTTCATCCAAAAATTGACCTGCCGCGGCGATTTAAACTCAAACAGCATTCCTCTGTCATCCGGCAAAGAAGTTCTGTACATTAAACCCATAGCCTGTTGTTCCACTGTTTTCGCCACTTCGAGTTCAATCCTCTTCGAGGGCTCCGCTGACGGGCGATCGGCTATCCGAGCTCTAGCAGAAACAGGCAGCACTTGACCCGATGTTGTCGCCGTCGGAGACTGCGACGCCAAAATACCAGTAGCACCAGTATTCGCAACAGGTAAAGTCGGGGAACATCCCAGCAAAAATAGAATTACCGCAATACTCAGCAAATTACCTAAATAATTCATAATGATTTTAGATTTTAGATTTTAGATTTTAGATTGGGAATTGGCAATTGGACATAGGAACCAACTGTCAACTCTCAACTGTCAACTGACTGCTTCAAGATTCGCGCATCACGTAGCCAACACCGCGCACCGTCTGAATCAAGCGCTTTTCGCCTTCATCTTCAATCTTGAGTCGCAGATAGCGGATGTAAACTTCAATCACATTCGACTCGCCCAAAAAGTCGTAACCCCAAACATTTTCGAGAATTTGTTCCCGAGTCAAAACCTCGCGGGGATGTTCCATCAAATACTTTAGCAGCTCAAATTCCTTCATCGTCAGGTCGATCGCCCGTCCGTTGCGCAGGGCCCGCCTAGAGGCCAAATCCAAAACTAAATCGCCAAACCTCAATTGTTCGTTGCTGGTGTTATCCGGCTGCAAATACAAGCGCACCAACTGCAAAAACTCCTCAGTGCGGTAAGGTTTGAGAAAATAATCATCCGCCCCGGCTTCCAGACAAGCTACGCGATCGTCAACTGTATCGCGACCGACCAATAGCAGCACCGGCACCCGATTGCCAATACTTCTGAGGTAAGAACACAGTGACAGCCCCGACTCAGGGCCAAGTATCCGATCGATTACAATCAAAGCTGGCTGCAATTCATGAGCTAAATGTTGGCCTGTGGCGGTATTAGAAGCCACTACCGGTTCGTAGCCGGAGGATTTTAAGTCGAGACTCAAGTGTCCGGCGAGAACTTCGTCTGTTTCAACTAGCAGGACACAGGGATTGCGATCGAGAGTAATTGCAGCCATTGAATTGACCGGTGGAGACCATAACTGTTCTAGCACGTTTGATGGCCGTTGGTTGTTAACTGTTGGTTGTTGGCTGTTGAGTGTTGGCTGTTAGCTGTTGTTTGTTGGCCGTTGACTGTTGTTATTTGTTGTTATTATACTTCTCCTAAAAATTAGATTTTGAACAGGCATCCTGCCTGTTCCACGATAATTATGGGAGATGTCTATTCGTTATGGGTTATTTGCGAGTTGCTACCATTACCCATTCCCAATTCTATAATGCCCCATCCCTCCGCTTCGCTCCGCCCAATTCCCAATTTAAATTATGACCATCATCGTATTCGGCAGTATCAACATCGACCTAGCAGCAAAAACTCCCCGGTTGCCGCAGCCGGGCGAAACAATCATCGGTAGCAATTTTTTCACGGCCGGCGGCGGCAAAGGAGCAAATCAAGCCGTCGCGGCCGCCCGTCTCGGCACTTCTACCCACATCATCGGTCGCGTCGGCAACGATAAATTTGCTGAAGAATTATTGACAAATCTACAATCTTATGGGGTAAATACAGACAATGTATTAATAGACCAAAACACTCATTCAGGAGTGGCAATTATCGCTGTAGACGAGACAGGTCAAAATAATATTATTGTGATTCCGGGCGCGAATAACAATGTCGGTGAAGCAGATATAGAACGTCTCAAAAAACTCTTAACAGCAGCTACATCCTTACTTTTACAGTTAGAAATTCCCCTGGAAGTTGTCCAAAAAGCTGCGCAAGCTGCTCGTCAAGCGGGGGTGCGAGTTATTCTCGATCCAGCACCGGCTAGGGCGGATTTGCCGATCGAACTTTATCCGCTAATTGACATTATCACGCCGAATGAAGTGGAAGCGGGGCAGTTAGCCGGTTTTCGGGTGAATGACACGGAAACAGCGATTGTAGCTGCCAAACACTTGCAGGAGCGCGGTGTCAAGAATGTTATTGTCAAATTGGGCGCTCGCGGGGCTGTTGCTGTTACGGCGGATGAAACCTTTTTTGTACCGGCTTTTGCTGTGGAGGCGATCGACACTGTGGCTGCTGGCGATGCTTTTAACGGCGGGTTGGCCTCCGCATTAGATGCCGGTCTGTCCTTGTCAGAGGCGGTGCGGTGGGGCGCAGCAGCGGGCGCTCTGTGCACCACTAAAGTGGGTGCTCAAGGTGCTATGTGCGATCGGGCAACCTTTGATAAATTTTTGCATAATTTTACTTGAATTTGTCAGGTGCGTATTAGTTGAATTTGTCAGATGCGGAAGGCGCACCCTACTTTGACTTGTAAAGCGCGCATTAGTTGAATGTGTAATTTGTCAGGTCCCGAAGGCGCACCCTACTTTAACTATTTTTATTTAATCGTCATCTTTGAATTCTTTGGCTAGGCGATCGAGTCTGTCGTTCGTTTCTTTAGTAAACTTGAGTAACTGAACGCTGACAATCTCTGATGCTAACCCGCCAGCCGTGGTAACTGTTCCTTCTGGGATTTTTCCCGAAAACAACATTCCTATACCTAAAATACTTATAGAAGCACTTAACATTGTTAACCCAAGAGTCGCATTAAAACTGGATTTAGCTTGGCGTAAACGTTCTCCAATGACATCACGCTCGATTTGGTCGGAATTATCAGAGGGCGATGGTTGGTTGTTTTTTAATTTCTTGTTAGGCATTTGTTTTATTTGAACTCTATAATCCTATTGAAATGCAAGGAAAGTTGAGTTCAAGGTTAAGATCAGTTGAGAAAGAAGGTTGAGGGAGTTGACTTTTGGTTGACTTGTAGTTGAGATTGGATTTATAATCACATTAATTTTCTCTGGAGGCATCATGGGGCGCTCGCTAAAAGTTTCTCCAGGGTACATAGAAAAAGTCAAATCGGCTGTAGGGCGCAACGGCTTCCCCAGTCGGAAGCTTTTGGCTGAGGAATTGGGATTATCCCTATCGACTGTCAAGAGCTTTCTGAGGGGAGATCCTGTTGATTATATAAATTTTGTTGAAATTAGCCAGAAATTGGGGTTTGAGTGGAAAACCATTGCGGATCAAGAAGTAACAGACTCCCAGTCACCTCAGCCGAGATCACAACAAACCTGTGAGGACATTTCCCCCTTCATCACGGGCAATCCCATCACCAATCCGCGCTGCTTCTTTGGACGCGAGAAGGAACTCAAACGCCTATTCAACTTACTGAGACGCCCTCCCCTGCAAAATGCTGCGATTATCGGCAAGAGGCGCAGTGGCAAGACTTCTTTGCTGCACTACTTGAAAAATATTACCACCACCCCAACAGAACAGTTGCGTCCCGGTCAAAAATCTGACTGGTTGCCCCATCCAGAAAACTATCGTTGGATTTTCGTAGATTTTCAAGATTCGCGACTGCAAAATCGGGAAGGGCTGCTGCGCTACATTTTAGAATCCCTAAAAATGTCAGTTCCCAGCCCTTGCGACTTAGATAGATTTATGGATGTGGTTAGCAGTAATTTACGTCAGCCTACAGTCATCCTATTAGATGAAATTGGCGCAGGATTGCAACGCTGTCCCGAATTAGATGATGGGTTTTGGGAGAGTTTGCGCTCTTTGGCGACTAACCAAACCAATGGGAATTTAGGCTTTGTCTTGGCAACTCCTGAATTACCGATCGAATTAGCGCGTAACACCGGACATAGTTCGCCTTTTTTCAATATCTTTGGATATACCACAACTCTGGGAGCTATGACTGAAGCTGAAGCGCGCGAGTTGATAGCCAGTTCGCCCATGCCTTTTTCGGCTGAGGATGTCGAGTGGATTTTGACTCAAAGTCAATGCTGGCCTCTGCTGCTGCAAATCCTTTGTCGAGAACGATTATTTAGTCTGGAAGATGGGGAAATGGGGGAGGATTGGCGTGAAGAAGGGTTACAACAGATGCAGCCCTTCACTCATTTATTTTAGAAACTTGTCTAGCAATACTCCGGACAGTTTTTGGAACGATACTACAAGCTTACGCGGGGCAAGGATCATAAAAAAGTCGAATTAAATGTAAGTCAGGGGTGGAGCTGACATTGATTTAATTATCCACAGGGGCTGCGAAGTCAAGCGAGCATAAGCCATTGGGCCATATAAAAACAGTCCGGACTATTGGTCTAGGGCTCGTTATATTTGTGAAACTACTCAAAATTAAGTAAGTAAAGCAATTGGATCGCAAGCCCTCGCATTTATCTGTGGGCTCAATCTAAAATTTATAATCGGATGACCTCCCCAAATGTGCCGCGCAACGCCTACACCAATGAACCAGAAAAGCATCCCAACCTGATTCTGGGTAGCTTGCAATTGCTGTTCTGGCTTTTCTTCCGTCCCTCGGCTTGGCAAAACTATCTCAAGCGCAATCCAGCTTTGTGGAAATTACGAATACAAGCATTCCTAGTCGTGCCTGTCCTAGCCAATTCAATTGTTGTTGCCTTAATACTTTGGTTATTAGGTGCGCCAGTAGAAAAGATTGCATCGGGCGTAGTGTTAGGTGTGGTGTCGGGCGTGGTGTCGGGCGTGCTGTTGACCAGCTTGGGGTTCAGCTCACGAAAGGACAAGGAGTTGAACGTGGCGCTCGCCATAGCGTCGGGAATGTTGTTGGGCGTAGCGTTGGGCGTATTGTGGGGCGTGGCCTCGGACTTGGTGTGGGGCGTGGTATCAGACTTGTGGCGCGTGGCATCAGACTTGTGGCGCGTGGCATCAGACTTGATGCGGGGCGTGCAATCCGTGGCATCGGACTTTTTCTGGGGCTTGGTGCCGGACGTGAGGTCGGAGCAGTGTCCCGTGATGTTGGAGTGGAAGAGAGGAGACAAGCACTGGTGGGGGCGGACGTTGAGCCAGTGCCGCGTGATTTGGGAGTGGAAGAGATGGAACTGGAGCTGGTCCATCCCGGCGACTAAGTTGATCGTGTGGTTGCCAGTAGTGTGTAGCGCGGTGTGCCAAGGGATGACGCAGGTGGGCGTGGGGGGTGCGCTCAGGAACGTGTGGGGCGTGGTGAGAAACGTGTGGGGCGTGGTGAGGAACGTGGTGAGGGGCGTGGTGGTCGTGGTGAGGGGCGTGGGCTTCGTGGTCATGGCCTTATGCCTGCCAGTGGTACTGTATCCCTTCCTAACAGGATGGAATATTCTGCTCTACCAACTCGATAAACAACCCACAGCTACTAAACCCAGTTTCTTACGTTGGCATTCTGCTTTCTGGTATGAGTGGCAGCGCCTTCCCCTACAAGGCTTAGACCAGCACGTTCTTTTGGTAATGGAGCGTAACCCAGAAGAGGGCAAAGCCGCACTCAACTATTTAAACACCAGCCCCCAGCTTTGGGCAGCACAAGCTGTACAAATTGAACTTAATGCAGCGGAATTAGAACGTTGTGAAGATCTAGCTGCTATCGGTAACGCCTACCGCAATCTAGTCCTTGGAGAACTGAATAGTCCAGTTAGTTCCCTCCTAAGTAGGTTTAGTCGCATCAGCGAGGATGTAGCAGCAGCCCTCAACCAAAACAGTGCTTACAACCAGCGTTTAGCCCTCAGTTCTGTAGCAGAAAGATTAAATGGTTTAATTCTTCCAGAATGGACCCGCAGTGGTGACAAATATGCAGTACGTTTTCGCCCTATTGCATATAGTTGGTATGAAATTGTCACCAACGAGGTACAATTTGGACTTGATGCACGGGGGTTAGAACGTTGTGAAGATGTAGCTGCTATCGCTAACGCCTACCGCAATCTAGCCCCTGGAGAACTAAATAGTCCAGTTAGTTCCCTCCTAAGTAGCTTTAATAGCATCAGCGGGGATGTAGCAGCAGCCCTCAACCAAAACAGTGCTTACAACCAGCGTTTAGCCCTCAGTGCTGTAGCAGAAAGATTAAATGGTTTAATTCGAGAATTGACCCGCAGTGGTGACAAATATGCAGTACGTTTTCGCCCTATTGCACATAGTTGGTATGAAATTGTCACCCACTATGTGCAAGAACAGGCGAAAGCAGTTGAACTACGACAAGAAATCGACAACCCTTATATCATCGGCGTACCCCTGACAGAACAACAGGAAATCTTCACCGGACGTGCTGACATTGGTACGCGCATCGAGCAATTACTTCTAGACCGCCGCCGCCCTCCTTTGCTACTCTACGGTCAGCGGCGCATGGGCAAAACATCCCTCCTCAACAACCTGGGACGCTTGCTACCGAGCACTATCATTCCCATGTTTGTAGACTTACAAGGGCCAGTTTCATCAGCGAGTGATTATGCTGGTTTCCTATACAATATCGCCAGGAGTATGGCAACCTCATCCCAGCGCCAAAGTGCCTTCACTCTCCCCTCCCTTAAGCGCGAAACACTGCAAGATGATCCTTTCACCCGCTTTGATGAATGGCTGCACGAAGTAGAACAAGCGCTACAACAAAATAATGCCCTGCTTGCCTTCGATGAATTCGAGGCGCTAGATAATGCAATCACAAAAGGACGCTTTGATCAGGAAGATGTTCTGGGAATGTTGCGTCACCTGATTCAACATCGTCCCCGCTTCAAAGTGCTGCTAGCTGGTTCCCATACAATAGAAGAATTTCAGCGTTGGGCTAGCTATTTAATCAATGTCCAAGTCGTTCATATCACCTACCTGAAACAACCCGAAGCGCGTCAACTAATTGAGCAACCAGTCCAAGATTTTTCCCTGCGTTACGAACCCAATGCGGTTGAGCGAGTCTTGCAACTCACCCGCTGTCACCCTTTCCTAATACAACTCCTCTGCGCTGAAATTATCGCACTGAAAAACGAGCAAGATCCATCTATCCGCCGACTAGCAACCTTAGCCGATGTAGAAGCAGCAATACCAGAAGCTTTAAGTGTTGGCAGTTTCTTTTTTGCCGATATTCAAAGCTATCAAGCAGATGCAGCAGGATTAGCTATTTTGCAGTTTTTGGCAGCACAAGGAGAAGGGGCAATAGTCAGCCGATTAACTATTTTGCAACACTTTCCCGATAAATCCGATGCTCTCAATTTACTTCTGCAACGCGAATTGATTGAGGAAGTTAGTGAAGGCTACCGTTTCCAAGTAGAATTAATTCGCCGCTGGTTTGCATCATCTCTGTCTGTCCAGTAGTCTACGGCGAGATAAAGAAGATATTGCCTGTAGGGACACAACAGTGTTCATTGGTGTCCACTTAACGTTAAACCGATAGTCCGACAGGGGTTGAAACCCCTGCCTCAAAGCTAAAGTCCTCTCAAGAGGACTGAGAAGAAAAACTTTTAAACTCATTAGTCCTCTTCAGAGGACTTTAGCTATTAGACAGGGAATTCATTCCCTGGCGGACTACCGGGTGGGCCGGCTTACAGCTTAAGTTGACACCTATGAGCACTGTTGTGTCCTTCATAACTTTAACTACTTTAGCTTTAACCCTGCGGTCGCTGAATAATTGTTTCAACTACCCGTCGCTTGACTTTTGGATCGATACCAATCAGTCGCACATATTCGCCGCCGTGTTCCGCCAAACAAGTTTCTAAAGATGCAACCACATCTTTTTCTTGTTCATTTTTAATCGTCGCGCAACTTTGCCAAGAACCAGTTTTAAATCGGCGATTATCTGCATATTCCATGCCAATTTTGCAGCCTCTTGCTAACAACTGCTTTACTTGTTCCAATACCTCGGAACTCAGCCGCGCCGCATGACCGTTACCACCTTCAGAACTTGGCTCATCGTAAGCCTTATAATATTTGGATGACGGGTCGTTTAATTGACTTTGCGTTGGCGCAGCAGCAGGGGCATTGGGGGTTCCTTTAACGTTAAACAGCCGCGATTGGTTGTATTCATCTACTAAGCGCATTTCCTTAATCCGCTTTTGTTGGCCCACCATCAAACTGCCCATTTCTATTAAATGAGCGAGACTGAAATTCGGGTTGTGGAAATCTGGCGCTGCTTCCAAAGTGTTTACCAAACGCTTGGAAACTCGCTCGATTCCTACTTTGTGAATGAATTCGCGGATTTGTTCGTCATAAATGCGCGATCGCAAAGCGCTAAAAAAGTCGATCGCCTGATCGGCAAAATTATCCACTAACGCCACAATATCGGTTTTTGACAATTTGTCCGACTCAAAAATTCCGCCAACAATCCCAATTTTATCATCCCTGCTGGGTTCCCAATAAAACTTCTCCATCCGCCCGTCGCGAATCAGCGGCGCGTAAAGCGTAGAAAAATCATTTCCAGTGACAATAATCGGCACTCGGTGCAGCGGCGTGCTGTCATAACTTCCCGGTAACTGCACGTTAGTTGGATTATCAGCAATATTCATCAGAGTGGCATTGACCATCTGAGTATTGACAGTATATTGAGTAGTAGTATCGAACCTGCCAGCACCAGCATCCAAATCGTTAATAAAGATGGCGCACATCTCGCCGCGCACGCGAATTTGCTCCGCCGCTTCCCGGTAGCGCAAGCGAATTAAACGCGACGGATCTCCTGCATCCGGACTTTCTAATTCCCCACCAGATATCATCACCGGTTCAAAGCCCATCCGCCGAAAAACCAGCTCGGTTTGAAAAGTTTTGCCTTCTCCTTTACGGCCGTGAATTCCCAAAATTAGGGGAACTCTTACCCCGGGCAAATTTAAAAAGTTCTTAGTGACGTGCACCGCAACTTTATCGAGAAAGTTAGGAGAAATGTAATAACTCATCAGTAGATTTGTGAGGGATTAATAGAGGTTACTGTTATGATTTTATGACAAAACTAACAGCCTGCACCGCTAACCTGGATTTTTACCGTACAATCGAGGTCTGCATATTATGTGTTAAGGAGCGATTCGTGAGTCCAGAAACCTTACTAAAAGAACCAACCGTGCAAGCCGAAGCCAGTCCCTTCAGTTCTGAGGGCTTCGACAGCTATGTAATGACAACTTACGGGCGTTTTGCGATCGCCCTAGAACGGGGCCTGGGCTGCCGCGTTTGGGATACCGAGGGCCGCGAATATCTCGATTTTGTGGCTGGTATTGCTACCTGCACTCTGGGACACGCCCACCCGGCAATGATTGCAGCGGTAACTCAGCAAATTCAGACCCTGCACCACGTTTCTAACCTTTATTACATCCCCGTACAGGGCGAGCTGGCGAAGTGGCTTGTAGACCATTCTTGCGCTGACAGAGCCTTCTTTTGCAACTCCGGCGCGGAAGCTAATGAAGCGGCAATTAAACTCGCCCGCAAGTACGCCCACGAAAAATTAAATATCTCGAATCCGACGATCGTTACCGCTGTTGCGAGTTTCCACGGGCGGACTTTGGCGACAATTACGGCAACGGGACAGCCTAAATACCAGAAGGGTTTTAGCCCGTTGGTTCCGGGATTTCACTACGTGCCCTACAACGATATTAGTGCGATCGAACTTGCGATCGAGGAACTCGACAAAGACGAACGCCAAGTAGCTGCAATTATGCTGGAAGCGCTGCAAGGTGAAGGCGGAGTTCGCCCGGGAGATATCGCCTACTTCCAGCGCATTCGGGAAATTTGCGACGAAAAAGGCATTTTGCTGATTCTCGACGAAGTGCAAGTCGGGATGGGACGCAGCGGCAAATACTGGGGCTACGAAAACCTCGGCATTGAACCGGATATCTTTACCTCTGCCAAAGGATTGGGCGGCGGTATCCCGATCGGCGCTATGCTGTGCAAATCTTCCTGCGATGTATTTGAACCGGGAAGTCACGCCAGCACTTTCGGCGGCAATCCTTTTGCTTGCGCTGTAGCTTTGTGCGTTTGCCAAACTTTAGAACGGGAAAACCTTCTAGAAAACGTGCAGCAGCGCGGTGAACAGTTGAAAGCAGGGCTCAACAAGTTGGCGGCCGAATATCCGCATTTAATTGCTGAGGTGCGCGGCTGGGGTTTGATTGTCGGGATGGAATTGCAAGCTGACATCGAACTTACATCGGCTGATATCGTCAAATCGGCGATCGCCGCAGGAGTGCTTTTGGTTCCCGCAGGGCCGAAAGTGCTGAGATTTGTCCCGCCGCTGATTGTCACTGCCGCTGAAGTCGATCGAGCTCTGCTGGCAGTGGAATCAGCCTTGCGTTCTCAAGCGGTACAGTAAAATTTACAGAGTTGATTTTTGTTAGCTGTAGCGCTGAATCTCGCACAATATCCTAGATAACTCACTTAGTCTAGGACACACTCTTCCTCAGAAACCGGGTTTGTTTCGAGATTTCTCGTTACTAAACCCCATAGTTTCCCAGAAGCCCGGTTTTTTAGCCTAAGTCCGATCGGGGTAAAAGTAAACCCGTCCCGCTGCAAATCTGTCGGGGCGGGTTTGTCAAATTTAGAACTGTCTGTGATATCAATTCCGGTTGCACTCTTCATGAGTGTTGACTGTTTACTGTTTGGACATTTGGATATTTGAACAATATTGATGCAACCGGAAACGATATGAAAACCACCCCCAAAGACTGACGGCGCTTTTTACCGGGATTTTACTCAATAGCAGCGCGCAACATAATACTATTAGCGATTCTATGTGCTAGTTGCGCTATCCGCGTGTCTGTTGGGACTTGTGAATCCTGGTTTAACTATTTTGCGCGCTTCCCACTATCACCGTACTCCGTTTAGTGCTAGTTGCGCTATCCGCGTGTCTGTTGGGACTTGTGAATCCTGTTGTAACTATTTTGCGCGCTTCCCACTATCACCGTACTCCGTTTAGTGGGAAGGGCGGGTGACGACCATTGCATCTTTGAGCAATTATTGGGACAGCTTTCAAGAGAGGAAGAATGCAATCGCCGTCACCCAATTTTTCCGTAATTCTTTGCTCATCAACTGTATATTGTGAGAGAATAGAAGAACCAAAGAGGTGATGTTGATTGCTACACAAAGCTATCCAAGTTCGTTTGTATCCTACCCAAAATCAACAAATACAAGTAGTTCCCACTTTGGGTTGTGCGCGTTGGTGGTGGAATTCTGGTCTAAATAAATCAATTGAAGTTGATAAGACAACTCGTAAAAAACTTGGCTGCTCCAGGCTCAACACACTTTTTCTTGCTCTCAAAAAATCAGATGGCAGTGCATCGTTAGATGAGTGTTACAGCCAATTTGTGCCAGCTAATGCTTACATTAACCGCTGCCTACAATTTTTTTTGATACATGGGCTGGGCTTACTAAATTCAATCTTCAGGATAAAAAACTGTTATTTAAGTATCGTCAAACATCCTATTTTGGAGATAAAAATGTCAAAATTTTCGGCAATGCGGGAATACAAAAACCCAAAATACATAGATTAATTGAGGGGAAAATTCAGAATTTAATTATTAGTAAAAATTGTTTAGGGAAATATCTGGCATCTATACAGAGTGAAATTGAGGGTGAGAACCAGACAACAAAAGAAGGTAGGATTTATGGCAGTGATTTAGGATTGAAACACTTTGGTATTGTCAATGAGGGCAAAAAAGTATCTAAATATGACAATGCCAAGCATTTTGCCAAGCACAAGAAGAACTTGAAGCGCCAGCAGCAAAAGTTAAGGCGCCAGCAGAAAAGAAGTAATTCTAGGTACAAATATAGAAAAGTTGTTGCCAAGGTATACGAACGGGTTGAGAGTTCGCGGCAAGATTTTATACATAAACTTAGTTATAAGTTTGTCAGCGATAGCCTCGCAGTCATAGTAGAAAACCTTAGTGTCTTGGGCATGGTTGGCAATCCAAAGTTGGCGAAACCAATATCAGATGAAGGTTTGGGAACTTTTACCAACTTCTTAGCCTACAAGTTGGAACGCAAAGGCGGGAACTTACTTGAGATTGATAGATGGTTTCCCAGTTCTAAACTATATTCTAATTGTTTCCATCAAATGACCGAGATGCCCTTAGATGCGAGGGAATGGACTTGTCCTAACTGTGCGACCGATCCTCGCGATCGGGAGGCGAACGGAGCGATAAGTATGATAGCAGAAGATATCACTATACTAAAGGCGGAAGGTGCAGCCGTCTCTGCTTTAGAAGGCGAGGTAAGACCAAAGCTGGGACGAAAGTCTAAGCTGAGGCACTCGCCTATAAGTACATAAGCCCCTACTATATTCGGTATTCCGATTTAGCGGTGGGTAGTTCACTTGGTTGCACGGAAGCAGCGCTCCTATGGTTAATAGTTTGGCGGAATGCACGATGGACGAACAGCGTCGCAAAACAGATGTTAATATGCTCCAAGCGCTGCTGGAAAATCCTGGGGACTCAGGAATAGATTTGATTTTGAGCATGAACCCAAAGTCGATCGACTTTGGGTTCGTGCAAACGCTTTATTTGGAAGAACCGGCACTGACGCGAGAAAGTTTGCTGAAAGCTGCAAAATTTTTCCAAAAGGCGATCGCACCCTTAGAAGCTGCAAAGGGCAATTATAAATTGCCCGCAACCGGGGCAGCATATCTGACTTTTTTAGCAGAAGTATTGCAGGCAGTGGCGCGCGGCACTGATTCGCAGCACCTGTACTCGCTGCTGACAAACAATTTAGACAAACTCGACCAGAATTTTGCAGAACTGCTGCGCCACTGGGCTACTTTGGTGTTTTCTGCTGCCAAAGAATCCGAGACAAGGCGCATTGCAGCTTTAATCGGCAATCTGAGCAACAAAATTGGGCGGTTTCCCCTCGGCAGCAAGGCTAATAACTTGGAAATCGAAATTGCCGGTTACGAAACAGTTGCTAAGGTGTTTACCCGCAAATACTTTCCCCAAGAATGGGCGGTGATGCAAAACAATCTGGGCAACGCTTACAGCGATCGCCCCAAAGGTGATAAAGCTCAAAATATCGAACAGGCGATCGCTTGCTTTGAAAATGCCCTACAAGTGCGCACTCCCGAACAGTACCCGGAACAGTGGGCGACGCTGCAAAACAATCTGGGCAACGCTTACAGCGAGCGCCTCAGGGGAGATCCGGCAGAAAATCTAGAACAGGCGATCGCCTGCTATCGAAACGCGCTGCGAGTTCGCACCCGCGAAACTTTCGGGGAAGAGTGGGCGAGCACTCAAAACAATCTCGGCCGCGCTTACAGCCGCCGCCTGCGAGGCGACAAAGCCCAAAATCTGGAACTGGCTGTCGCTTGCTACCACAATGCTTTGCAAGTCTACAACCGCAAGCTGTTTCCCCGGCGCTGGGCGACGACTCAAAATAATTTGGCAAATGCTTACTGCGAGTTCCTGCGGGGCAACCGAGCCGAAAATCTCGAATACGCGGTTACCTGCTATCAGAGAGCTTTGCAAGTGCGGACTCGGGAAGCTTTTCCGCTGCAGTGGGCGACGACTCAAAAAAATTTGGGTCGGGTGTTTATCGATCGCATCAAAGGCGATCCCGTGGAAAATGTGGAAATGGCGCTCGCCTGCTATCAAAATGCTTTACAAGTCTACACCCGCATCAAATTTCCCGAAGCCTGGGCTTCGATCCAAACTTACCTCGGTAGGATCTACAGTCGCCGGCTGAAAGGGGAAAAAGCCGAAAATATGGAAATGGCGATCGCCTGCTATCAAAATGCTTTGCTGTTTTGCAACCGCCAAAAATCTCCCGAACGCTGGGCGATGCTGTGTGCCTACCTCGGCCGCGCTTTCTGCGAACACCTGAAAGGGGAAAAAAACCGCAACCTCAAAAGCGCGATCGCCTGCTATCAAAATGCCGGCCAAGTCTACACCAAACAGGGATCTCCCAAGCGCTGGGCAATGCTGCAAATTTATCTCGGTAGGGCTTTTTCCGAACTGACGAAGACGGAAAACTCGTCCCACCTGGAAAGTGCGATCGGCTGCTATCACCGTGCCGCCGAAGTCTACACTCGCGAAACCTATCCTCACCGCTGGGCTGAAATTTTATTTTATTTGGGTCAAGCTTACCGAGTTCGAGGCGAGTTGCTTCGCGCCTACAGCGTTTTTACTGCTGCTGTCGATACGGTTGAATTCTTGCGATCCGAACCAGAGGTTGATGTGACCGATTTGGGCGATGTGACGAGTACCGCAAAAGTCAAATTAACCCGCACCTGGGCTGGACTCTATAAATGCCTGGTGCAAGTTTGCCTGGATCTCGGCGCCACCCAACCTGAGTATTGCGCAAAGGCCCTGGAATACACCGAACGCCACAAAAATCGAAATTTGGTAGAACTGCTGGTTAAATGCCACTTGACTCCGAAAGCCGAAATTCCCGCAGCGGTGCGAAGCGAATTGGAGTTGCTGCAACTTGAAATAGCCAGGGAACAGCGGCACCAAGAACAGCGAGAGATCGAGCCGAGCACTACCTTGATTTCTGAAGGCGACAGCCAAGGTTTAAACAGCGCTTGTTTGCTTCCGAACTCCGACTTCGTGCACTTAAATCAATTGTGGCGGCAGTTTGATGGGTTGATTGCTCGGGAGGTGCAGGCAAACGACCCTTTCTTCAGCCTAGCTCGCAAAGTTGAGCCGATCGCTTTCGAGCAAATTCGCCAATTGTTGCCTGGTGCCAATTGTGCTGCTGTGGTGTGGGGGAGTTTGGGGGAGGTGCTAGTTGCTTTTGTGGTGGTCAAGAGTGCACAATATCCGGCCGTTCACCTGTGTTCGCCGGCAAATGCTTTGGCTGCCGAAAGTTGGGCCCAGGAGTACCTCAGCGCTTATTCCGAACAAAAAGGTCGCTGGATCAATCATCTCCCGGCTCGCCTCAAACGCTTGGCCGCGCTGCTGGAAATCGATCGAGTGGTGGCGCTGATTCCGGAGAATTGCGATCGGCTGATTTTTGTGCCGCACCGATTTTTGCACGCTTTGCCGCTCCACGCTTTGCCTCTGGGGGTCAGAGACGGGTTTGAGGAAGGTGGGGGAATTTTTAGGTCTGGGTTGAGCGATCGCAGCGGTTTAGATCTGGAGACTCACAGCGTTTCGGATTTTGCTCAAAGTTCGGCTTTTGGCGAGGTTCCAGCGCCTGCTGCTTATTTGATCGATCGATTTGCTGGAGGAATTCGCTATGCTCCTAGCTGTCAGCTATTGCTGTTGAGACAAAGTGCGCGCGAAGCAGCTATTGGTCGGTACAGACCCCGTTTGCAGCACCTTTTGGCAGTTCCAACTTTCACCAGAGATTCGTTCTACAGCAACATTGAAATTGGCAATATTTCCCAGTATTTTTCTAGTGCAGAAGTTGTGCGCCAGAAGCCCGCAATTAAAGAGGCTTTTTCTCTAAGAATGTCTGCTAATAATGACGATTTACCCCAGCCAATAGGGCAGTTGCAGCAGAAAAAATGTGCTCATTTTTCTTGTTTGAGTTTGCTGAATTTGGCTTTGCCGCTGAAATCTGGCGTGTTTTTTAGGAATGAGTCTCTGAGTTTGGAGGAAATTTTTAATTTGGATTTTCGGCAATATTTTTTAGTTACTTTATCGGGTTGCGAAATTGCGGCCGGCGGAGTTAGCGGTGCTGGAGGAGATTTTGTCGGTTTGTCGGCGGGCTTGTTGTATGCTGGCACGTCTAGTGTGGTCAGCAGTCTTTGGAAGGTGAACGATGTTTCTACGCTGCTGCTGACGAGTAAGTTTTATGAAAATCTTGGACGGTTTCCTAGGTTGCAGGTGGGAGATGCGGCGATCGCGCTGGCGGACGCTCAAAGGTGGCTGCGGGATTTGACTGGCGAGCAATTGGAGGTGTTGCTGGCGGATTTTCAACCTCAAATTTCGCAAATGTTCGATCGGCTTTCTCAAAGTTCTCGCCTGATTGCGGAGGCTTCTTTGCAGCAAATCCGCAACCGCAAACCCTATCCTTTTGCTAATCCTTATTATTGGGCGGCTTTTACTGCGGCTGGGGTTTAGTTATCAATTATTAGTCATTAGTCATTTAAAAACCCGGCACTAACAACTTATTTAAAGTTGTCAATGTCGGGTAATAATTCAACAAATTACAGCAAAAGTTTAGGATTTTTTGCCTAAAATTTGTTCTTTCAAGGCTTGAATTTCTTGACCTAATTGTTGCCGGTTGGACGATCGCAGCAAATAGCGGTAGATAAACCACCCGGTGTATCCGATACCAATTAGCTCGAATGTGGGTGCTAGCAGGGGGATGTCGTTGAGTTCATCTATTATCCCCAAAAGCACTTTCAAAGAGATAATCGAGGCTACAATTACACCGATCACAGTCAGGGGACTTTTGTATTGCTCGTAAAAGCTGCCGATGTAAGCGGGAAACTCGGACAAAATTGAGATAATTTGTTCTTTGATCTGCTGGGTCTGACTTGGCGGTTCGTCGGTAATTATGACTTTTGTTGTACCGAGCGAACTGTCTGCTTCATTTCCGGCAGGAATGTCGGTGACGATAACGGTTGTTTCTGGTTCGTTTGATGAAGTCATTTCTCCACTCGCAATAGTTTTTTGCTGGTTGGCGGCAGGTATTTCAACTGCTGCTGCGGCTGTTTCAAGAGCCGGTATTTCGACTGCTGCAACCTCCCCGTCGGTTGGTTCAAGAGCCGACACTTCGCCTGTTTCTGAAGTCGGTATTTCGACTGCTGAAACGGGCGCCGCCACTGCTTCAGGAGCCGATATTTCGACTGCTGAAACCTCTGGTGCTGAAGTCGGTATTTCGGCTGGTGAAACGGATGCTGCCGGCTGTTGTGCGACAGAAGTTTCGGTTGCAGTTTCCGCGTTTTGCTGTTCTGGGGTAGGAGTTTCGGCCGCGACACCAACAGCCGGCAAATTCAAGTTGCTAATGGCATCAAGCAAGCGAGTTTTAGCCGTTCCTCGCTGGTGAAGGATTACCCAAGATTCTATCAGGTCGGGGCCGTGCATTGCACCTGTCAGAGCGGCTCTGAGCGATCGCATAATTAGCCCTTTGTTAAGATTTTTCTCTTTACTGAGCTTTTTAGTGATTTTCTGAGCTTCCGCTGAGGTCAGGGAGGAATGACTTTCCATCGCTTCTACAACTGCTTGTAAAGCCTTTGCAGCCCCTGTTTGCTGCAACTGTGCGAGTGCTTCTTCTTCGTATTCCACCGTGGTGGAGAAGAATACCTTACACATATCCACAGCATCAGTTAAGCGAACGAGACTCGGGCCGATTAAAGCAGCTATTTGTTCGAGCCAGGGGCGATCAGCCTCCAAGTCAAACTCATAACCGCCTTTCTGCCACCAATAAGGTATCAGCAAATCTGTCAATTGCGGCACTGGCATTTTGTGCAGATATTGACTGTTCAGCCAATTGAGTTTATCCCAATCAAATTTTGCACCGGCTTTGTTGACTCGATAGAATGTAAATAATTCTGCTGCTTCCGACAATGTAAATATTTCCTGCGTTGAATCCGGCGGAGTCCAACCGAGCAAAGTCATGTAATTAACTAAAGCTTCGGGCAGGTAGCCCATATCTTTGAAGTCAGAAATCGAGGTTACGCCGTCGCGTTTAGAAAGCTTTTGTCCTTGGGAGTTTAAAATCAGCGGCGTGTGGGCAAATTCTGGGATTGTCGCGCCCAAAGCTTCGTAGAGCAATATTTGTTTCGGAGTATTGCCGATGTGATCTTCGCCGCGGATGACGTGGGTGATGCCCATGTCGATGTCATCGACAACTACGGCGAGGTTGTAGAGTGGTTGGCCGATGACGCCGCCGCTGGATGCACGGGCAATCACCATATCGCCGCCGAGGTCGCTACCTTTCCAGGTTACGGTGTCGCGCACCATGTCGTTCCAAGAAATTGTGCGATCGTCGTCGATGATAAACCGAATCACAGCTTGTCGCCCTTCGCCTTCAAAAGCTGCGCGCTGTTTGCTTGTCAAGTTGCGGTGCCGGTTGTCGTAGCGGGGGGCTTGTTTGTTGGCTTTTTGTGCTTCCCGCATTTCGTCGAGTTCTTCCGACGTGGTGTAGCAGCGGTAGGCGAGTCCATTGTCGAGAAGGGTTTGGACTGCTTGGCGGTATATTTCCAGACGCTGCGACTGAAAACTCGGGCCTTCGTCCCAGTTCATACCCAGCCAGGTGAGGCCTTCGAGGATGTTATCGGTGTATTCGCTTTTAGAACGTTCTACGTCTGTGTCTTCTACCCGCAGGATGAATGTGCCGCCTTGGTTGCGGGCAAACAGCCAGTTGAATACGGCGGTTCTGGCGGTACCGATGTGTAGGTTTCCGGTGGGACTGGGGGCTAGACGGACTCTGACATTCATGTAGATTTTTGCTTTTAGATTGGGGTCGATTTGCTGGTTGGGCGAATAGCTGATGTTTAAGACTTCAAATTTTATTATATTTTGTTGCCGACTTAAAAGTTGTCCTTGGCAGGTGTTTTGCCTCGAATTGCTTGATAATAGGCGATCGGGCTACAGTCTCCGGCAAGGCAGCAGACGGCATCTTGATGATATTAGCATTGCGGGCGGCCCAGACTGGATTCACCTTTGGGACTATTTTCAAAGCACAAATAACTGTCGTAGGGCTACCCAAATAATTCTTGTAAAATGTTTGTGTGCGATCGACGACATTCAAATATATTTCCCTATGTCTGCTGCTAAAACTGAGTTTTCCGAATCTGTTGCGCCATCACCCGAGTCTGCTGCCCCTGCTTGGCAGATTGAGTTGCTGTACGACGGTGAATGTCCTCTGTGCGTGCGGGAGGTTAATTTCTTAAAAAAACGCGATGCGGGGCGAGGTTTAGTGTCGTTTGTGGATATTGCGGAGGATGGCTACAACCCGGAGGCCCACGGCGGAATCGACTACGAAACGGCGATGGGTCGGATTCATGCGATATTACCCGACGGTACGACGGTTAAAAATGTGGAGGTTTTTCGCCGCACTTACGAGATTTTAGGTATGGGATGGGTTTATGCTGTGACTAAGTTACCAGTGCTCGGGGCGATCGCCAATTGGCTGTACGGAATTTGGGCAGACTGGCGGCTGATGCTGACGGGAAGACCGGATTTAGCAACTATTATGAGCGATCGAACTCAACGGATCGAGTGCGAAAGTCAAGGCCGCTGCCAACCCAACTCAAAATGAGTCATATTTAATAAATTCGATCGGTCTATCAGAAGATGTCAGCAGAAACAGACTGCAACTAACATTAAAGATCGACTACTATCATAAGCGGGAAAGAAAATGCAAGATGCAGGCTATACAGTTTTCATTGGCTTCGGCGGCCTCTGGGTACTTATGGGAATTGTCGCTGTGATTGTCCTCTTCAAATCGGACGGTCAAAAAATTAGCTTTGGGAAATGGGGATTGTTAGTGGCTATTCCGATCCTCGTGCCCATCGTTCTAGTTTTGACTTATCAGATAGCGCGCCCGTTTATTCTCCAACACCTTTGAGCGCTGCTTGGAGTCGATCATCCGTGGGAGAAAGGAATTAGTTAAATTAAGTTTAGTATTATTGCTCATTTTCGGGCGATCGCAACTGCTCGTTCGCCCATTGACGCAAAGACCGAATTATGGCATTGTCATCTTGAGTTTCTGCCATCTGCAAGAATTGATTGAGCATTGCTACAGAAAGGATGGGAAATGTCGGACTGCGATCGCAAGTAATATATTCCCGATTTTGCAATTGATAAATTTGTACAGTTTGTCCCCGATACCGCCAAACTTCAGGGATTTCTAGCTGTGTGTAAACTACAAATCGATTAGAAGAAGGACTGGTAATATCAACTTCAATTACCAAGTCTGGGGGAGGATCGGTTGAGATGTCAAGCCTTCTCCCTAGAATGCGATCGACATTTTGGATATAAAAACATGAATCTGGTTCTGCACCTTGTTCTAAATCTTCACGGTTGAGAGTCGTCGAACCAAATCCCTTAATCTTCAAGTCCAACTCCTCAGTCAAAGCTGTAACAATCCGTTTGAGCAAACAGTTAATAGTTTCATGCAAGTCGGATGGCATGAGAATTTCTAAGACTCCTTGAGAATATGAAAATCGCGAGGATCTCTTGTCTCCTGCTTCTGCTAATAAGCTTTCGTAAGTCTGCCAACTGATATTAGATAATACTACCCGTTGTGTAGTTTCTTCCGGTGAGGGCTTAATGTTCGTAACGGTCATGTTTTCCCGCTCCTTAATCATGTCCTGCTATCTAAATAGCATAAGATTCGCAGTCAGGACTTTAGTCCTTTTTTATCCGCAGGAGCAATGAAGTCCTGACTACAAACGAACTCAATTTAGAAAGAGATTTATGAAAGGTTTAAACTTTCTATTTACGATAGAACGGGACAGACGGGGCTCGAACCCGCAACTTCCGCCGTGACAGGGCGGTGCTCTAACCAATTGAACTACTGTCCCTCGTTTTGCCGTTTTTTCAGGCACAATTTCTATTATGCCTATAACTTCACCTTTTGTCAAGAGGTTTTTTGAACTTTTATTTGGAAGCCCAAAATTTGAGTCTCTTGCAGGTGACTGAAGTTGTTGTCGCTTACCAAAATCAGACCTCTGCTACCATCGCCTAACACCGGGCCTAATGTCAAGCCCTCAATGTTATCTAGGGGAATTTTCAGGGTTTCCAAATCCAGCAGCAGGCGTTTTTGAGCGGGAGAAACCTCGCTGAGACGGCTTTGGAGGCTTTCGAGTGCTTCAATACGATCGCTCTTTTCCAAGGAAATCTCAAATAGTTTAACAGTAACTCCGGTTTCCAGGGAGAAAGCACGCTCTAAACTCAGCAAGCGGTTATCGTCGATCGCCACCAAATCCACTAAACCGTTGCTAGTTAATTTTCCCACAGGATTCGCACCAGCGGGTAGCGGTTCGGTGATGTAGAGAAACGATGCTTCGGGATTGCCACTCACCGCATCGTAGCGCAAAATCCGGCACGGGCTCCCGGTTTCCAGGGAAGGTACAGCGCCATCTTGAACCAACGCATTTTCTGTGGCGGTGAATAGGTATTTGCGATCGGGCGTTAAAGTTAAACTTTCAAATGATAGATTGTTGCGGATGCCTTTACTGCCCTTGTCGTCGGGCAAAAATAGGCCAGGAATTGCCAGCGTTTTCAGGAGTTTACCATCGAGGGAGAACTCTTTGATGAAAGGATTTATTTGGCGATCGACATCTCCCTCAGAAGAAACAAATATGCTATTGCCAGTAAAAACTATCCCTTCCGGATCTAAACTTAATTCAGAAAAACTTTTACCCTTTTCATCTAATAAAGTAGTGACACCAGTAAAAGCAATTTGGTCTTTTTCCAGTTTACCAGATTGCAAGTTAATTTTGAGAGTATAGAAGCGCGCCGGAGCCTTGCTGCTGCGGTCATCAGAAATGGCATAATAAACTTGTTTGTCGCCATCATAAGTAATGCCGGAAAGTCCGCCAATTTCCGTACCCTGAAAAGGAGAACCTGTAGGAAATATTGCTCTGCCGATAAAATCAATTTTGGTAACTGCGAAAGATTGGGCTGACTGGTTTACCCAAATAGCAACAGTTGCTGCCATCAAAAAACAGACAATAAATATAGTTGCTTTTGCTAGCTTTCGCATTTTACCAATAAATACATTATTACCTATCTTCCTCTTCCCTTTCTTCCTTCGCGCCCTTCGCGTCTTCGCTGTTCGTTAAATCTAAATCACGGCTCATGATTTAGCAAAAAATTGGTCAACCAATCTTTAACTACATAAGTAGCACGACAGTCGTCCTCATTGTAGCGGACGATCGCCTCCAAGAGCGATCGATCGCCAGTTTTGAGCCAATCGTCGTACCAGCAGACGCACTGAGCACCATTAGCCTTAGCATCTCGCCAGTCAAAACCCAGCCAGCGGGCAATTGGTTTGAGTGCGTAACTTTCCACCGGCATAATCGCCTTTTGCGTCACTTGTTTGTGAATATCTACAAACCGTTTCAGCACGGGTTTCCACAAATAAGCTGGAGTATTGTAAAGTTTAGCCAGTCGCTTAAAAGTCTTGACTTCGTAGTCGCAAAAATGGAAAATCGGAGCAATAGGATAAGCCCACATTAATTCTAAAAATTGCTCCCAAATTGCACCTTCCTCTGCTGCTGATTCTGCTAAAAAACCGTGGAATTTTTCCGTATTGTTGTACCTGTCAACAACTAAGACTCCGTGGAGGTAATCCAAGTTTAACTCTGGTTCGGCTTCAATATCAAAGTAGAGTTCGATTGGGGCGATCGGCAAAAAGACAGATTGGGAATACGGAATTGGTTTCTTGCGAAGAATTGGCGCAGGTATAGAAGATGTCGCAGGTTTATTTTCTCTAATTTTTACTTCCTCAACTGCGATGTCATTCAAGATATTGTAGACAATATCTGGTACGATTTCAGATGAGTTAAGTTCTTCTGAATTCTCACTTCTATCTTCTTCTCGATCGTTAATCCCTGTATCCGTGTCAAAATCCGTATCGTGCCTTCCTTCTTCCTTCTTCCTGACATCCGTTACATCCGTTACAGAATCCGTTGCCGAACTTCCTTCTTCCTTCTTCCTTCTTCCTTCTTCCCGCAACAGCGGTTGATTTAGCAAGTGCGATTGAGCTTGCTGCACCACATCAAAAGCCACTCGGTCTGGGAACTCTGGATGCTCAGCAAGCAGTTCGGAACTAGCATTAGCGAGAGCTTCTACATCAGTAATTTCGAGAGTTTTTAGTCTAGCATAGCGGCTGGCAGTAACTCCCGGCAATAAGGAAAGATGTTTAATAGATTCGGCTTCGGCGTGACAGATAGTATACCAACCGCAAAGATTGCACTTTTGCCGAGAAATGAACACCTCTGGTTTATCCCGATGTTCTATCATCTGAATGCAATCATCTAAAATCTCGAACATCTGAGGAGTTCGCTGGTCTAGATTCACCGACCACAGCCCTTTTTTTCGCAGCATCAGCCACGCAATCTCGGGCCTTGTTTCCTGCACGGAAGCTAAAACTTGGGCGTGAAAAGCTGCGATAATTTGATACTCTTGTTTTGGTCGCTTGCTAAGCCAAATATCCGCAGTAATATAGCTCCAATCGCCAAATTTTGAGTGTCCCGGCTGTTTAATTAATAAATGGGGGCGACCGATCAGGGTAATGTTTGAAGAGTGAAGATTGGAGGATGAAAGAGGAACGGGAGTTTCGGGGAGTTCGCCAAATTCTGGAAAATATTGACCGTCAATTCCTACCAGAGAAGTTGTTGCGCCGTTGGTTTGGCCGAATTCGCCCTGGATCAGAACTCCTCGGTAAATGCGATCGACTCCTTGCTGCATTAAACTCAATGTAGCGGCCGCGCCGGCTTCCCAATCCCCTCTAGGATAATATGGTTGTTGGTAAGTCTCGTGTTCCAAAGCTTGCTGCTGGTATGTCGCGCTGTCGCGCATCAGTTTCAACAGAAAGTCGCTGGGGGGGTCTTGTTGTTTCCAGTCTCCGCAGGTGTCTAAAAATGCTCGGAGATGGCACCGCTGATAGGAAAGTAGTAGTTTGTCAGTTATTAACATTTAGTATTCGCAAGGCATAGAATAATTAGAAGGAAAGCACGACAGGGATTTTGACAGGGATACACGGATTGATTATTTAGCTTGAGGCACAAGTCAAAGGATAGAAAGTTCACACCATCAGTTATTCAATATTAACGCTATGAATAATTCCCCAGAAAAAATGACAAAGGACAATCACCGGCAACAATTCCCAGCTTTGGCCAATAAAGCTTATTTTAACTACGGTGGACAAGGGCCGCTGCCTGAGCCTGCTTTAGACGCGATTTATCAGGGTTTCAAAGGGGTGCAGCTTGGGGGGCCGTTTTCGGCCCAGGTGCTGACTTGGGTGGTTCAGGAGGCGATGCTGACGCGACGTGCGATCGCATCTGAGTTGACGGTACCTCCTGAAACCATCGCCTTGACTGAAGATGTCACGGTCGGCTGCAATATTGCGCTGTGGGGCATTGACTGGAAAGCAGGCGACCATTTGCTGATTTCTGACTGCGAACACCCGGGCGTTGTAGCTAGTGTAATGGAACTTCAGCGCCGTTTCAACATTGAGGTTTCGGTTTGTCCGTTGGCGGCAACTTTGAATGAGGGCGATCCGGTGGCGGTGATTGCTGATAGTTTGCGGCCAAATACTCGCTTGTTGGTTATCAGTCACATTTTGTGGAATACTGGCCAACTTTTGCCTCTTACTGAGATTGTGAAACTATGTCATCAAACCGGAGTCAAAGTGTTAGTTGATGCGGCTCAATCTGTGGGGGTTTTGCCTTTGAATTTGATTGAATCGGGGATTGATTTTTATGCTTTTACTGGTCACAAATGGTGGTGTGGCCCGGAAGGTTTGGGGGGGCTTTATGTGAGTGCTGAAGCTTTGGCAGATTTGCATCCGGTGTTTATCGGTTGGCGGGGAATTGTGACGGATGCTAATGCTAAAGTGCTTGGGTGGAAGCCTGGATCGCAGCGCTATGAAATTGCGACTTCGGCTTATCCTTTGTATGCGGGTTTGCGGAGTGCGATCGCCCTGCAACATGAATGGGGTACGATCGAGGAAAGGTATGCAGAAATCTGCCGTTTAAGTAAGTATCTCTGGGAGCGTTTGTCGGAACTTCCCGATGTGGAATGTTTGCGAAAATCTGCGCCGGAAGCTGGTTTGGTTTCGTTTCGATTAACTAATGGGATGCCGCACAACAAGCTTGTCAGTTTGTTGGAGAAACAGGGGATTATGGTAAGGACTATTCTTAATCCTGATTGTGTGCGGGCTTGTGTGCACTATTTTACAACTGAGGCGGAGATTGATAAGTTGGTTGGGGCGATCGCCATAGCGTAGGGTGCGGCGCCACCGTTAGCTATTTCAACTAGCTGGAAAATCTCACGGCGACGCACATACAAAATTAGGGGCGATCGCACTCCACCCCGAAAAATATTATTTCAAACTAGGATGCAAGAGGCGTTAGTTTTTTATGGAATTTACCATATAATATGGTAAGTAGGTTGCAAGCACATTTTTTGAATTTGGTAAGGAATGAAAAATAAATAACTTAATGAATTACTCAGGTTGAGGTACGGCTCGATAATTCCATTTGGGCAAATATTCGTCAAAAACAATTTGCATAGTA